>JBIKHW010000075.1:0-10586 GCA_044361935.1 Limnohabitans sp.
GTCCAGGAAGCCGCCCGCCGCAACCTCAACCTGACCGAAACCGCCAAAGCCCTGCACACCTCGCAGCCCGGCGTGTCCAAGGCCATCATCGAACTCGAAGAAGAGCTGGGCATTGAAATTTTTGCGCGCCACGGCAAGCGCCTCAAACGCATCACCGAGCCCGGCCAACATGTGCTGCACAGCATCGAGCTGATCCTGCGCGAAGTGAGCAACCTGAAAAAAATTGGCGATCAATACAGCGCCCAGGACAGCGGCACCTTGTCGATCGCCACCACCCACACCCAGGCCCGCTATGTGCTGCCCGTGCCCGTGGCCAAACTGCGCGACAAATACCCCAAGGTCAACATCAGCCTGCACCAAGGCGCACCCGACCAGGTGGCCAAAATGCTGCTCGACGACACGGCCGAGATCGGCATCGCCACGGAGTCCCTGGCGGCCTACGAAGACCTGGTGACCCTGCCCTGCTATCAATGGCAGCACGTACTGGTGCTGCCGCTGGACCACCCACTGGCCAGCAAAAGCCACCTCTCACTTGAAGACATCGCCAACGAGCCGCTCATCACCTACCACCCCTCATTCACTGGGCGCAGCCGCATTGACCATGCCTTCGCTGCCAAAAAGATTACCCCTCGCATCGCTCTCGAAGCCATCGACTCCGACGTGATCAAAACCTATGTGCGCTTGGGCTTGGGCATTGGCATCGTGGCCGAAATGGCCGTGCAAGACGACCCCGTCAAAGACCTGGCCGTGCGCCCCTTAGGCCAACTGCTGGGCATGAACGTGGCCCGCGTTGCCTTCAAGCGCGGGGCCTACTTGCGCCAATTTGTCTACCAATTTGCCGAATTGCTGAGCGACCGCCTCACGGCACCCCTGATTGCCAAAGCCATGACCGGCCACGTCACCGACTACGAACTCTGAACACTGCCTTCTTTTCTTGCATATGAACGCCAGCAGCCCCGCCCTCGTCTCCAAGGCGCCCCACATGGGCACCACCATCTTCACCGTCATGTCGGCCTTGGCCGCCGAAAGAAAAGCCGTCAACCTCGGTCAAGGCTTTCCGGACTTTCCGTGCGACCCACGCCTGACCGAGTTGGTGAACGACGCCATGGGCGAAGGCCTCAACCAATACCCACCCATGCCTGGTGTGGCCCCGCTGCGCGAAGCCGTGGCCGCCAAAATCGAAACCCTCTACGGCCGCCGTTACAACGCCAACACTGAAATCACCGTCACCGCCGGGGCCACGCAGGCCATCCTGGCGATCATCCTGGCCATCGTGCACCCGGGCGACGAGGTCATCGTGCTCGAACCCTGCTACGACAGTTACGTGCCCAACATCGAGTTGGCCGGTGGCCACGTGGTGCGCGTGCCGCTGACCCCCGGCAGCTTCAGGCCCGACTTCGACCGCATCCGCGCCGCCATCGGCCCGCGAACCCGTGCCATCCTGATCAACACCCCGCACAACCCCAGCGGCATGGTCTGGAGCCGGGAAGAAATGCTGACCCTGCAAGAAATCCTCGCCCCCACCAACGTGGTGCTGATCAGCGATGAGGTCTATGAACACATGGTCTACGCCCCGCTGCAGCACTGGAGCGCCGCCCAATTTGAAGGCCTGGCTGCACGCGCCTTTATCGTTTCCAGCTTTGGCAAAACCTACCATGTGACCGGTTGGAAAGTCGGCACCGTGGCCGCCCCCGCCGACTACACGGCCGAGCTGCGCAAAGTGCACCAATTCATGGTGTTCACCGTCAACACTCCGATGCAACACGCCCTGGCCCGCTACATGGCCGACCCTGAGCCCTACCTGCAGCTGCCTGCTTTTTACCAACGCAAGCGCGACCTGTTTCGCCAAGGCTTGGCGCAAACCTCGTTCAAGCTGCTGCCCGGCGAAGGCACCTACTTCCAGTGCGTGGACATCTCGGCCCTGAAAGTGCCCGAAAAACACCTGAGCGAAACCGACTTTTGCCAATGGCTCACCACCGAAATCGGCGTGGCCGCGATCCCGCTTTCCGCCTTTTATGGCAACGGCTTTGACCAAAAAGTCATCCGCTTTTGCTTTGCCAAAAAAGACGACACACTGTTGGCGGCCATTGAGCGGCTCAAGCGGCTGTGATCCTTCGCGGTCTATTCATATCGATTCGCCTCATGACCCAAGGGTTCACGCTCGCTTATGGTTTGGGGTCATGCCTGGCCATCCTGAGTGTCGCGCTCTTGTCCGCTTGCTCGGCCCCCGCACCCCAAGCCACTGCACCGGTCGCGCCCGACAAAATCGTGCACGCCAATGCCCCACCAGCCTCGCCCACCGTTTTCAAGCTGCCAAGCGGTCACGCCCTGGCCGCGCGCGTCTGGGCGAGCCCGCAGCCACGCCACATCGTGCTCGGCGTGCATGGTTTCAACGACTACAGCAAAGCCTTCGAACCGCTCGGCCAGCACTTGGTTACCGAGCTGCAAGCCACCGTGTACGCCTACGACCAACGCGGCTTTGGTGCCAACCCGCAGCCCGGTATCTGGCCCGGTGCAGACTCCCTGCTGGCCGACCTGCGCGACATCACCACGCAACTTCGAGAGCGCCACCCCGGCCTGCCGCTCACGGTGGTGGGCGAAAGCATGGGCGGTGCGGTGGTGCTGGTGGCTGCCAGCGAAGCGCCAGGCCTTGCCGCCGACCAACTCATCCTCAAAGCCCCCGCCGTGTGGGGCGCGAGCAGCATGCCCTGGTACCAACGCCTGAGCCTGTACACCATGAACTTGGTGGCGCCCGAGATGAGCTTCACCGGCCGTGGCCTGCCCTCGCTGGGCATCCGCCCGACCGATGACCCCGAGGTGTCACGCGACTTGAGCCGGGACCCGCTGTTCATCAAAGCCACCCGCGTCGGCAGCCTGGCCGGGGTAACCGAACTGATGGGACGTGCCCAAACCCAAAACGCACTGCCAACCCAACGCAGCTTGGTGCTCTACGGCCTGCGGGACCGCATCATTCCGCCTCAACCCGTGTGCGATTGGCTCACGCACCTGCACACAGCCGTGCCGCAGCAAGGCGCAACCGATGTCGTCGTTTATCCCGAAGGCTGGCACCTGCTGACACGCCAACTTCGCACCCGCGAGCCCCTGCAAGACATGGCCTACTGGTTGCAAAACACCCCCCTGCCGCAAAGGCAAAGCATGGCCCAAGCACAACAAGTGGTTTGCAAGGGCCTTTGAGCAACCCTGGGCACCACAATCCAAGTTTGGCACCCATATCGTAGCGCTGTGCCCATCTGAGCGAAAAAAGATCCCTCGCAATCAAGCCCTGATCAATGACCTGCAACGCACCATGTCACAAGGCAGTTGATGCCATCCTCAAATTGAATCTCACAACCTCATCAAGGTGACTATGACCCCCATGGATCCTGAGCTTCGACGTACTTGGCTGTTTGGTCCGGGTGCAGACGCTGCAGCCCACGAGGCCATGCTGAGCAGCCCCGCAGACGCGCTGATTGCTGACTTAGAAGACTTCACCCCGCAGCAGCGCCGACCTCAAGCCCGCGAAAGCATATCGCCGCTACTTGCCAGTTGGCGCGCGTCAGGCAAGCTGGCGGTGGTGCGCATTAACGACTTGGCCACAGATGGCCTGGTGGATCTGCAAGCCGCCATGCCCGGTCGCCCCCACGTCGTCGCCTACCCGATGGCCGCAAGTGCTGAGCAGATGAGGGCCTTGGACAAGGCCATCACCGGCATTGAAAATACCTTGGGAATTGCACTGGGCTCGACAGAAATACTGCCTGTTTGTGAAACAGCACTGGGCGTGGTGGACGTGCGCAGCATCGTTGCCGGCAGCCCCAGAATCCGCTGCGCATTGCTGGGGGCCGAAGACCTCGCCTCCGACCTGTGTGCCGAGCGCCAAGCCGATGCCAACGAGTTGGATTACGCCAGGCGGCGCTTCATTCTGGAGTGCCGCGCGGCCAAAATAGAACCCATCGATGCCCCCTATACCTTCACCGATGCAGAAGGCGCCTTCAAAGAAGCCCACTACAGCAGGCGCCTGGGCTACCGCAGCAAGTCCCTGGTGCGCCCAGACCACGCCCAGTCCATCAATGCAGCTTTGACACCCAGCAAAGACGATGTCAGCCGCGCCAGCGCCATGGTCACGGCCTTTGAGGCTGCACGCGCACAGGGTGAGGACCGCACGCTGGTTGATGGGCTGTGGGTAGAAGTTCCCACCTACCGCAATGCCTTGCGCACATTGGAGCGGGCCAGGAGACTGGCGGCTTGATCGCCCGTCAGCCATCGATCTGGGCTTTTACCTCAAGCCATTTTAAAAAAAAACAAACTCACATGAACATGAAACACCCCAAAACTCTAGCCCTGTGGTGGTCGTGACCGGAGGCGCTCTCGGCATTGGCTGGGAGATTTGTAACACCTTCCTCAATCGCGGCTACCGCGTGGCGGCGCTGGACAAAGACAAGGAAACGCTGGCCAAAACCGTCACCCAGTTCAACCGCCCTGATTTCCTGGCGATTCACTGTGATGTGTCCAAGCCCCTGCAGGTGACACGGTCCATCGATCGCATTGAGAAAAAGTTCGGCCGCATCGATTCACTGGTCAACAACGCGGGCGTAGCCATTTTCAAACCGATACTGGAAATGACTTGGCAAGATTGGCGGTCCATCATGGACACCAATCTGGTCGGTGCTTTTTGGTGCACGCAGGCGTGCGCCAAAGTCAAGCTCAAAAACGGGGGAGGCAGTATCGTCAACATCGCTTCGATCTCGGGCTTGCGAGCCAGCACCCTGAGGGTGGTCTTCGGCACCAGCAAGGCGGCCATCATCCACCTGACCAAACAGCAAGCCGCAGAATTGAGCGATGTGGGCATTCGCGAAACTGTGTCGCGCCGGGACCTGTGGCCACTGAAATGGCCAAGTTGGTCCACAACAAAGCCATCATCAAGGACTACCACGACACCATCCCCATGAACCGCTACGGCAGCACGGAAGAAATAGCCAATGCAGTGGCCTTTCTGTACAGCCGTGAGGCCAGTTACATCAATGGCCAAACCATCGCGGTAGACGGTGGGTTTGACGCCTAGGATGTCGGTTTGCCCACTTTGCGCAAAACTCGGCAAAGCGCATGACCCCGGCCCATCAGAAATAAGTGAGGTGCCACGACCGTCGCACCTGCTAAAGCCCACCAGCGCCCGGGACGACCTGCTTTGGCGCAAAAGCTGTCGGCCAAAGCCCCAAACAAAAATTTGGGCATCTGCCTGTCAGCGCCAAACAAAAAGCTCACCGGCTTTGTCGGCCTGACGCGCTGAACAAACACGCTTAAAAAACGGCGTGCTCCCCGCGATCAGGCGCGCCCTCGCCTTTGACCCAACGGGCATAGGCATCGAACAGCGTTTGTGAACCGTGTGAGGGTGTGGCCTGCGCATCGTAGTGCTGCGCCTGAGCGTCCCACACCAACATGGATTCGGTGGCGTAATACCGCCCAATGCGCGCCAGCTCGGCCTTTTCAGCAGCAGCTGGAATGAGCTTGCCCAACACGCTCAAAACACCCACGATGACGTCCAACAGGCCCACAGGAACGCGCTTGAAACGAGGCGGCATCCCCAACAATGCAAACAATTGCTCGCCCTGCGCGAGCGGCGTAATGGCAGGCCCCGGCCCACCGATGGGCAAGATCTGGTTGTGCCGCGACACATCGTCCAGACATGCCACCAGAAAATCCGCTAAATCGTCGTCGCTGATGGGTTTGCAGGCGGTCAACTGCCCGTCGCCAAAAATCAGGAATGGCTTGCCTTTTTTGACACGATCGAGCTGACCCGAAAGCGATTTGAAAAAAGCAGTGGGGCGCACGATTGAATAGGTCAGGCCCGATTCGATCAAGGCTTTTTCAAAGGCCAGCTTGGCATGTTGAAACGCCAACAAGGGCTTTTGCACACAGATAGCCGAAAGTTGGACAAAGTGTTTCACCCCCGCAGCTTGAGCAGCTTGCAGCGCCCACACATGGGCTTGGTGATCGACCCGCCAAGCGTCTTGGGGTGAACCCATGCGAGAGGCCATGCAAGAGACCACCGCGTCAAAACGGGCGTGCACCACATCCGCTTGTTTCCAAAAACCCTCCTCGGCTGCATTGCCCCACATGATCATGGCCCCAGCCAAGCGTTCCGACAGGTCTTTATCGGCTTTTGTTGAGCCTGGGCTTTGGCGGGGCCTGACCAGACAAACCACCTCATGGCCACGCTGCTGCAACGCCTTTGCGGTGGCCATGCCGATCGTGCCCGTCGCCCCGAGCAAAAGCACACGCTGGCCTGCCCTTGATTCCAAACCCATCTCTGGCCATGGTGTGGTGTGGTCTGAGCCAGACACAGTGCTGGAAAACATGTCGATGGTCACGCCGGGCATTCCCAAAATTTTCAGGAATTCAATGTTACTTTGAATTAACGATGCCCAGCAGAGAGGGCAAGTTGAGTGGGCAACTTGATTGGGCAAGATAGGCGCCCGCGTCAACACTTCCCTGCTGGCTCAAAAAAGGCCGTCGGTCTTTCAGTCGGCAAACCCACCCAGGCTCTTGAGCACGCCCAGCCACAAGGCGTCGCGCATTTGGTAGGGCCGTGGATCTTGTCGGCCGCTGGGCTGGTCATTGACCGAGGTCTGCACCATCACAATGCCCGATTTGGGTTGCACCATGATGTGCTGACCATGGATGCCTTGCAAAGCAAAGGTGCGTTCTTTGAAGGGCGCAAGCCATGTCTGATAGCCGTAGCCCATGCCGGGTGTTGCGCTGCGCGGCCGAAACGCCCCCGGCTGCCTTGCCGCCTCGGTCGCATCCAGCAGGTAATCGCGGGGAATGATCTGCAGATCGCCTCTGAGGCCATCGTTGGCCAGCAGCACACCAAAGCGGGCATAGTCGCGCAGCGTGGCGTTGAAGCTTCCACCCGTGCCCTCGCCTTGGTCGGCACCTGCCAGCAACCATCTCGCCTCGGCTTCTGCGCCCATGGGTTTCCACAGCCACTCTTGGGTCATCTGGGTGATGCTCATGCCAGCTGCGCGGCTCAAAACCCGGCCCAGAATTTCTGTCTCGATGGTGGCGTACTTGAAGCGCAGGCCTTGCTCCACCTCTCGGGTGGTCTTGGTGTTGAGGTATTCCACAATTTTTTCAGGCCGCATGCGGTTTTCTGGCGAATACAAGACCCGACCCCAAAGCCAGATGTCGTCGTCGGGCGTCCAGGTGTACAGCTCCCGAAAAGGCACACCCGACGACATGCGCAGCAGGTTGCGGATGGTGGTTTGCCCATAGGCAGAGGGCGAGATTTCGGGCCAGTAATCGGCCGCTTTGTCGTCCAGTGAGCGGATCATGCCTTTGCCGTGTGCGATGCCCACCAGCATGGCCGTGAAGGTTTTGGCCATGGAAAAGGAGCGAAAGCGCATGTCGGGCTGACGGCCATACTGGTAACGCTCCGCCACCACACGGCCATCCTTGATCACCATCAGACCCGTGGTTTGGGTGTCGGCCATGAAGTCGTCCAGGGACTTGCTGAACAAACCCCAGCGGTAGCTGATGGCGGGTGCATCTTGCCAACGCGGCAGCGGCATGGGCTCAGCAGAGGGGCGCACGAGCGAACTGGCCGCGACTTTTTCGTTGGCCGACCAAGTACCCACCCGACATTCCGGTCGGGTCAAGGCTTGGGGGCAGAGCGGATAGCCTTTTTGCATGCCCAATCGATCGGCATTCGGGCCATCAGGACGCGTTTGGGCAAGGTCGGCCCAGACTGCGGCATTCAGACCAAACAATGCGATGCAGACCAAGACCTTGGCCCATTTTGAATTTATCAAAGCCATTCATCCTCCTGTGGATGCTTGATTGTCAAATTGAACCCGTCCCAAGACAATGCATCAGGTTCTAGGAACAACAGATTCAGCAATGATGCCAAAAACAATCACCATATTGAGCCCCCTGTCCAGGCGCTAAACTGTCCAGCGCCATATCGCCTAGCCCACCAACACACGCCGAGGAGCCCATGAGCGAACTTGAACAATTTTTGGCCAGCCGCGATGCTTTGCTGACCCACCGCACCGACTATGAGGCTGCCGTGGCGGCGTTTCGCTGGCCTGTTTTGACGCATTTCAATTGGGGGCTGGATTACTTTGACAGCATCGCGCGCGACAACCCAGCTCCGGCTTTGCACATCGTCGAGGCCTCGGGCGAGCAGTTTCGCCTGAGCTATGCCGAGCTCTCGCAGCGCTCCAACCAAGTCGCCAATTGGCTGGTGGCCCTGGGTGCACGCAAGGGTGACCGGATTTTGCTGATGATGGGCAACGAGGTTCCCCTGTGGGAGACCATGCTTGCCGCGATCAAGCTGGGCGTGGTGCTGATTCCCGCGACCACCCTGCTGTCGGGCGACGATTTGCAAGACCGCCTGGAGCGCGGGCGGGTCAAGTGCATCATCACCAATGCGGGGGGCATGGCCAAGGTGCTGGATTTGCCCCGCGCCGTGACGAACGGACTGACCTTGGTGAGCGTGTCGGGCAGCGCGGGCTTGCCTGTGGGTTGGCAAGATTTCGCGCTGTCGCACCAAGCCAGCACCGCCTTCACCCAGCCAGAGCCGACGCGGGTGACCGATCCTTTGCTGGAGTACTTCACCTCGGGCACCACAGCCAAACCCAAGCTGGTGCAACACACCCAGCAAAGTTATCCAGTGGGGCACTTGTCCACCTTGTATTGGCTGGGCCTGCAAAAAGGCGATGTGCACTGGACCATCAGTTCGCCGGGCTGGGCCAAGCATGCCTGGAGTTGCTTTTTTGCGCCGCTCAACGCACAGGCCTGCGTGTTCATTTACAACTATGCGCGCTTCAATGGGCCGGATATTCTGGCCACGCTGGTGCAGCACAGGGTCAACACCTTGTGCGCACCGCCCACGGTGTGGCGCATGCTGATTCAAGAAGACCTGAAAGCCTGGACCGTTCATCTGCGCGAGCTGATTTCAGCGGGCGAGCCGCTCAACCCCGAGGTCATCGATCAGGTGCGGGCCGCTTGGCAAATCACCATCCGTGATGGCTATGGCCAGACCGAGACCACCGCCCAGATTGGCAACCCACCTGGTGCGCCGCTCAAGGCGGGCTCAATGGGACGCCCTTTGCCGGGCTACCGCATGGTGCTGCTCAACGCCGATGGCGAAAGCGCCGACGAAGGCGAGATTTGCATCGACCTGGCACACCGCCCCACCGCACTGATGAACGGCTATGCCGACGACGCTGACAAAACCGCCGAGGCCATGCGCGATGGCCACTACCACACGGGCGACGTGGGCCAGCGCGATGAGCAAGGGTACATCACCTATGTGGGACGGGCCGACGATGTGTTCAAGTCTTCTGGCTACCGAATCAGCCCTTTCGAACTAGAAAGCGCGCTGATCGAACACCCTGCGGTGGCAGAAGCGGCGGTGGTACCCGCGCCCGACCCGGTACGCGGTTTGGTGCCCAAGGCCTATGTGATTTTGGCCCCGGGCCATGCGCCGGATGCAGCCACGGCGGGGGCGATTTTCAAATTTTTGCGGGAGCGGGTTTCGGCCTACAAGTTGGTGCGGCGCATCGAGTTCGGCGACCTGCCCAAGACTATTTCGGGCAAGATCCGCCGGGTTGATTTGCGCAACCAGGAAATTGCGCGTGCAGCCCAAGGCGGCCGCTATGTGGGCGAGTTCAGAGAAGAAAACCCATGAGCCCCGCATGAAAAAATGGCTGCTTGCATGGCTGATGGCAGCCCTACTTTTGCCCACGGCGTTTGCCCAGCGCATTTACGACGGCAGCGGTCGGCAGATTGGACGGGTGGATGCCGAGCGGTTTTACAACACTTCGGGTCAGCCCATCGGGCGTATCGACGGCGAGCGCGTGTATGACGCATCAGGGCGACAGTTGGGGCGGATCGATGGCAACCGGGTGTACAGCGCCTCGGGCAGCCAGATGGGCCGCATCGACGGTGACCGCCTGTACAGCGCCTCGGGAACAGCCATGGGACGCATCGATGGTGACTGGCTGTACGACGGCTCTGGCCACCAGATTGGCCGTGCCGATGGGCTGCGCCGGATGCAAATGATCGTGTTTTTCTATTTTTTCATGTGATACGACCCATGACTGTTCGTGACATCCTCAAAATGGGCGATGCGCGCTTGTTGCGCGTTGCAGAGCCCGTGCAGACCTTCGACACGCCCGAGCTCCACGCCTTGATCGCCGACCTGCAAGACACCATGGCCGCCGTGAAGGGCGCAGGCCTGGCCGCCCCGCAAATTGGCGTGAACTTGCAATTGGTGATTTTTGGCAGCACGGCCTTGAACCCGCGCTACCCGGGCCGCCCGCTGGTCCCGCGCACGGTGCTGCTCAACCCGGAAATCACGCCGCTGGGGGCCGAGGAAGAGGACGATTGGGAAGGCTGTTTGTCGGTGCCGGGCTTGCGCGGTATGGTGCCACGATGGTCGCGCATCCGTTACACCGGGTTCGACGAAAAAGGCACGCCCATCGACCGCACGGTGGACGGTTTTCATGCCCGCGTGGTGCAACACGAATGCGACCACCTGATCGGCAAGCTCTACCCCATGCGAGTACGAGACTTCAGCCGTTTTG
>JBIKHW010000076.1:0-10567 GCA_044361935.1 Limnohabitans sp.
CCCTGGCGAGATCGAGAACTGCCTGGTCAAACACCCGGCTGTGCAGAATGCCGCTGTGGTGCCCAAGCCCGACGCCGACCGGGGTGCGGTGGTCAAGGCCTATGTGGTGCTGTCGCCCGACTGGTTGGCCCGCAGGCCCGCCGGGCCGGGCCTGGCCAGCTTTGATAACGAGGTCCGCCGCGAACTGCAGGCCCATGTGAAGGGTTTGCTGGCCCCTTACGAATATCCCAAAGAGATCGAATTCATTGACCAGCTGCCCATGACCACTACAGGCAAGGTGCAGCGGCGGGTGCTGCGGCTGCAAGAGCAAGCATGCTATGAAAGTGACGTTGAGCGTGCGTCCAAGTAAGTTAACGTCCAACGCCTGACCCCAAACGCCCAACATGCCAAAATCAGTTATTTAGGACGCAGCAAGAGACAAGCCCATGAATAAAGTACAACTTGGTCAATCCGACCTGCAAGTCACGCCCATTTGCCTGGGCACCATGACCTTTGGTGAACAGGTCAACGAAGCGGATGCGCATGCCATTTTGGACCGCTCTCTGGACGCCGGCATCAACTTCATCGACACCGCTGAGATGTACGCCGTGCCCGCGACGGCCGGGACCTGCGGCTTCACGGAAACTTACATCGGTCACTGGTTTGCAAAAAACCCCGGTGCCCGCGAAAAGTTGGTGTTGGCCACCAAGGTGGCAGGCCCATCGCGCGGCATGCCCTGGGTTCGTGAGGGTTCGGGCTTGACTGGACAGGACATCCTCAATTCCTGTGAGGGCAGCTTGCGTCGCTTGCAAACCGACGTGATTGATCTGTACCAGATCCACTGGCCAGAGCGCCATGTGCCAGCCTTCGGTATCACGTATTTCGACCCAGCCAAGGACAAGTCGGTCACCTCGATCCACGAACAGCTCGAGGCCTTGGCCAAATTGGTGAAAGCAGGCAAGGTTCGTTACATCGGCCTGTCCAACGAAACGCCTTATGGTGTGCACGAGTTTGTGCGTCTGGCCGATCAGCACGGTCTGCCGCGTGTGGCCACGGTGCAAAACCCTTACTGTCTGGTCAACCGTACCTACGACAATGGCTTGGACGAAACCTGCCACCGCTTGAACGTGTCCATGCTGGCATATTCGCCCTTGGCCTTTGGCTTGCTCACCGGCAAGTACGACAGCGATGATCTGAAAGGACCACTGTTACCAGAAGGTGGCCGCATTGCCCGTTATGACTCCGTGCGCAAACAGCGTTGGGGCAGAGCAGAGGCGCTAGTTGCTGCACGTCGCTACAACCAGTTGGCTAGCGACAACGGCATGACACCCACCCAGATGGCGCTGGCGTTTTGCTACCACCGCTGGAGCGTGGCCAGTACCATCATCGGTGTGACCTCGGTGGCGCAGCTCAACGAAAACCTGATCGCGTGGGACACCCAGCTCTCGCCTGACGTGCTTAAGGCCATTGACGCCATCCGCTGGGAACTGCGCGACCCGGCGCTGTGATAGCGGGACATGGCCAAAAAAGACAAAGTCAGTGAAACCCCGGCCACGGCGCTCTTGCGCCAGCAGGGGGTGAGTTTCACCGAACATCCCTATGAGTACCTGGAGCATGGCGGTGCCCAGCACAGCGCGCAGGTGCTGGGCATGGACCCATTTGCCGTGGTCAAGACCCTGATCATGCAAGACCAGGACGCCAAGCCCTTGGTGGTGCTGATGCACGGCAACCGCAAGGTGTCCACCAAGAATTTGGCGCGGCAGATCGGCTTGAAGTCGGTGGAGCCCTGCGCCCCCGAGGTGGCCAACCGGCACAGCGGTTATTTGGTGGGTGGCACCTCCCCTTTTGCCACGCGCAGGGCCATGCCGGTTTACATCGAGGAGACCATCCTCGCATTGCCGCGCATCTGCATCAACGGCGGCAGGCGCGGTTATCTGGTGGGCATCGACCCGCAGGTGTGTGTGCAACTGCTGGACGCCCAGCCAGTGAACTGCGCACTGGCAGAATGACGCCCATACAAGACTGAGGGAGATGTGGATGGATGCCTTGATTTCGGTGGCCGTGGTGCTGGCCAGTTATTTGCTGGGCTCGCTCAGTTTTGCGGTGATTGTGAGCCGCTTGATGGGTTTGAACGACCCGCGCAGCTACGGTAGCAAAAACCCCGGCGCCACCAACGTACTGCGCTCGGGCAGCAAAAAGGCGGCGATCCTGACCTTGCTCTTGGACGCCTTCAAAGGCTGGCTGCCGGTGGCAATGGTGCTGGCTTGGGGGCCAGAGTACGGTTTGGGGCCTGACATTGCGGCGCTGGCGGGCCTGGCCGCATTTTTGGGCCATTTGTACCCGGTGTTTTTCGGGTTTGTAGGGGGCAAAGGCGTGGCCACGGCGGTGGGTGTGGTCATTGGTGTGCATGGCATGTTGGCGCTGGCCACGGTGCTGAGCTTTGCCATCGTCTTGTATTTCAGCCGCTATGTCTCGCTTGCCTCCATGGTGGCGGCGGTGTTTGCGCCGGTTTTTTATCTGTTTGGCGACGGTGTTGCCTGGCAGGCTATGGCCGCTGAGGTCTTGAGTCTTTCGGCCATGGCCTTGCTGTTGGTGTGGCGACACCGTGAAAACATCCATCGCCTGCTGGACGGCACCGAGTCGAAATTTGGAGGGAAAAAGCCATGAACACCGACATTCAGCGCCTGCATGTGGCAGCCCGTTACAGCGAAGCGGCGGTGTTTAACGGCGTGGTCTATTTGGCGGGCATGGTGCCCGAATGCGAGGCCACCGACATTCGGAGTCAAACGGCCGATGTGTTGCAGCAGATCGAACAACGCCTGGCCGAGGCGGGCAGCGACAAAACCCGCATCCTGCGCACCCAGATTTACCTCCAAGACATCACCGACATCACTGCCATGAACGAGGTGTGGGACGCCTGGGTGGTGGCCGGCAGTGCGCCACCCCGCGCCACGGTGCAGGCAGCGCTGGCCAATCCGGCCTACTTGATCGAGGTGGTGGTCACGGCGGCGGTAGCTCAATAAGGCGTTTGGGCTATCACCTTATCTGAACACTTGTCATCCCCCCGAAAGCGGGCATACCTGGCATTCGAAGCCATGGACCCCGGATCAAGTCCGGGGTGACATGCAGTCTGAATCACATGCGCTCAAAAATCGCCGCAATGCCCTGACCCCCGCCGATGCACATGGTCACCAGGGCGTAGCGGCCATTGACACGCTGCAGTTCGTAGAGGGCTTTCACAGTGATCAGTGCGCCCGTCGCGCCAATCGGGTGACCCAGCGAAATGCCCGAGCCGTTGGGGTTGACCTTGGCGGGGTCCAGACCCAGTTCTCGCGTGACGGCGCAGGCTTGGGCGGCAAAGGCTTCATTGGCCTCGATCACGTCCAGGTCGTTCACACTCAGGCCGGTTTTCTTGAGCACGGCATGTGTGGCCGAGATCGGGCCCACGCCCATGATCTTGGGGTCCAAGCCCGTATGGGCATAACCCACTAGGCGGGCCATGGGCTTAGCGCCCCGGGCCTTGGCGGCACCGGCTTCCATCAAAACCACGGCAGCGGCCGCGTCGTTGATGCCCGAGGCGTTGCCGGCGGTCACGGTGCCGTTTTCCTTGAGGAACACGGGCTTGAGTTTGGCCATATCTTCGAGCTTGCAGCCGGGGCGGAAATGCTCGTCGGTGGTGTAGGCCACGTCGCCTTTTTTGCTCTTGAGCATGACCGGCATGATCTGGTCTTTGAAACGGCCCTCTGCCGTGGCGCGTTCGGCACGGTTGTGGCTTTCGAGTGCCAGGGCGTCTTGCATCTCACGGGTGATGCCGTATTTGGCGGCCACGTTTTCAGCCGTCACACCCATGTGGATGTTGTGGAAGGGGTCGTGCAGGGCGCCGATCATCATATCGATCATTTTGGTGTCGCCCATGCGTGCGCCAAAGCGGGTGGCCAGACTGGCGTAAGGCGCACGGCTCATGTTTTCTGCACCACCACCAATGGCGATGTCGCAGTCACCCAGCAAGATGGACTGGCTGGCGCTCACGATGGCCTGCAGGCCCGAGCCGCACAGGCGGTTCACGTTGAAGGCGGGTGTGCCCTCGGCGCAGCCCCCGTTGATGGCCGCCACGCGCGACAGGTACATGTCTTTGGGTTCGGTGTTGACCACATGGCCAAACACCACATGGCCGACGTCTTGGCCTGAGGTGCCCGCGCGGGACAGGGCTTCGCGCACGACTTGTGCGGCCAGCTCGGTGGGGGCAATGTCCTTGAGGCTGCCGCCAAAGGTACCAATGGCGGTGCGCACACCGCTGACAACAACAACTTCACGGCTCATGGAAAGTCTCCGGATTTAAAGATTGGACAAATGGGGAAGGGATGCAACGCCGATCAGTGTCAGGCACCATGGCTACAGCGGCCTGACAAGTTGGCGGGGTTGGTTTGGTTGCGCCAGGGGGTTTTCAGCCCCGCACGTCGGCCACGGGTTCGCGTCCGAAGTCGGGCCGGGCCAGAAAGCGCAGCACCTGCTCGGCCGCTTGTGCGGGTGTGCTGAGCTGGCCCTGGGCTTTGAGTTGCAAAAATTTCGATTGGTCCGGAAACGCCTCGCCCGCCGCACCGCGCAGCTGCACCTGCATGTCGGTGTCGATCACGCCGGGGGCGAGTGAACAGACTTTGGCCCCATTGGCGTGCAGGGCTTCGTCCAGCGCCAGGCAGCGGGTGAAATGGTCCATGCCTGCTTTGGCCGCGCAGTAGCCCGCTTGTGAGGCCATGGGGTAGCGGCCCAGGCCCGACGAAATGTTGAGCACTTTGCGCGGAACGGGCCAGGCCTGTGTGGCCGCCAAAAAGGCGGCGCACAGCTGCATGGGAGCTTCCAGGCCCACGCGCAGGGCCAGCGCCAGATCGGCGGGCTTGGACTGTCGCAGCGGTGCGATGGGGGGGATGACGCCCGCGTTGTTGATCAGGTTCACGCTGCCATGGTCGGCCGGGTTTTGGGTTCGTAGCCAATTCTGGAGGCGTTCGCTGGCCGCTTGGCCATAGGCCAGATCTTGTGTCCACTGGGTCAAGGCGGCACCTGTTTGTGTGGCCAGGGTGCTCAGGGCTGGACTGTCGTGACGTGAAATGCACAGCAGGGTGTGGCCCGCTTGCAGCAGCTGCTCGGCCATGGCCAGGCCCATGCCGCGCGATGCGCCGGTGAGGATGTACAGGTGTTTTTTCATGTCGGGCATGTTAGGGGCTTCAGCGTCCCTTGGCAAAGGCGCGGGCTTGGCAACAGTAGCGCAGATGACAGGGGTGCGATCGGTGCGCCCTGGGTGGGGCATGGCGCTGCGGTCATGGGGCTCAGTTGTGTATTCTTGTGGTTTCGTCAGATTTATTTGTGAGGTACTTTAGGCATGAAAAAAACCAATCACCGCAAAGCGCCGCCCCAAACCGCAGCTCAGGTGCAGGCGCTGAACCAGCGTTTGACCGAGTTGGGCCAGCGCTTTGTTCAGTTGTCAGCGCAGGGCGACTTTGCCGCCGCACTGGCGGTGAACGAGCTGGCTCGCCGCATCATGCCTCGGCATCCTCAAATTTTGGGCGATGCGGCGCTTTGCCATTTGCGCTTGGGGGACCGGGAAAAGGCGCGCGACATTTACCTGCAAGCCTGCAAGTTGGGACCGCAAGACGTGAACCTGTGGGACGGTCTGACCGAGACCTGCGGGCATCTGGGCCGCATGGATGAGGTGCGTCAGCATGGGCTGTACAGCTTGACGCTCAAGGACCAAAAAACCCAGACGCACACGGCCCAGCCTTTGCCCAACAACCTGCCCGCACCCAGCAGCGATGCGCGCCGCCAAGTGATTGCCTTCAGCCTTTTTGGCGACCAACCGCGATATTGTGAAACCGCCAAGCTGAACGTCACGGTGGCGCAGCAATTGTTGCCCCAATGGACGTGCCGCTTTTATGTGGACGACACAGTGCCGCTTGCGGTGCGAGAGTCTTTGCGGTCTCTGGGTGCGCAGGTGCTGGATGTGTCGGCTGCCGATCGGCTGGCGTTGAGCGGTTTGATGTGGCGCTTTTTGGTGCTGGAAGACGACAGCGTGGACCGGTTTTTAATACGGGATGCCGATTCGCTGATTTCAAGGCGCGAGGTGGCGGCCATCGAGGCCTGGTTGCAAAGTGACCGGTTTTTCCATTTGATGCGCGATTACTTTTCGCACACCGAATTGCTGTTGGCGGGCATGTGGGGCGGCTGCGGCGGGGTGTTCAAAAACCTGCGTCAGCAGATGGCGGACTTTGTGGCGCAAGGCCAATATTTGGGCCAGCGGGTGGTGGACCAACATTTTCTGCGCATGCACATTTGGCCCACGGTGCGTCAGAGCCTTCTTTCGCACGACCCGGTGTTTGGATTCATGCAGGGGCAGGATTTTCCACCGCACGAAGCGCAGGACATGGGGCAGGAGTTTCATGTGGGCTGCAACCTGTCGAGCAGCAGCATTGGCGCTGAATCGGCCTTGCCCGATGGTCAGTCAGTGGGCTGGAAAATCGTGGATGCTCAGCAGCAGACGATTTGCCAATACACCAGCACGGTGCGCCAGGGCCAATGGCGCGCCGACATTCCTGGGCCTTATGCCAAATTGCTCAACGAAGGCGTTTGGCGCGTGGAGGTGTTGCGCTGATCAGGGGCTCATTGCCCCTGCGCCGCGCGGATTCGGTTGACTTGCAAGGGTGTCACTTCGCTGGCCTGGTTGCCCCAACGCGTGCGCAGGTGGGTCAGCACGGCCGCAATGTCCCGGTCATCCAGCTCCAGCACAGCGGGTGGCATGCCAAAGGGGCGCGGATGGCCCTGGGTGGCCGGGCCATAGCCGCCGTACAGCACCAGCTGCACCAGGTTGGTGGGGTCGTTTAGCAGCACCGCGCGGTTGCCGGCCAAGGCAGGGTAGGCCACCTCGCCCGACGCGGTGGTGACGCCCGCACCCTGCTCACCGTGGCATTGCAGACACTGGCGTTCGTAGACTTTGGCGCCCTGGGTGGCCACTTGCAGGCTGATGCGTGCGGGTGTGGCCGCTTTGGGAGCAGGCTGGGGCGTGCTTTGGGCACGCGACTGCAGGTAAAGGGCGATGGCTTGCAAGTCGGTTTCTTTCAGGTGCTGCAGGCTGTGCTGCACCACTTCGCCCATGGGGCCGCTGGTTTGGGCGGTGCTGGAAGCGCCAGTGCGCAGCAAGCGCACGATCTCGGGCAAGGGCGTGCTGGCCATGCCACTTTCGGCGTCGCGGGTCAGGTCGGGTGCGTACCAGTTGGCCACGGGCATGAGCCCGCCCGATAAGTCGTTCACCGCGCCGCTGGCCCCCAGCACATTGCGCGGGCTGTGGCAGGCGGCGCAGTGGCCCAGGCCTAACACCAGATAAGCGCCCCTGTTCCATTCAGCGCTGTGTGCGGGGTCGGCTTGAAAAGGGCTGGGCTCAAAAAACAGGCTACGCCACACGGCCAGCGCGGGTTGCGTGCCCACGGGCCAGACCAGGGTGTGCGCAGGCTGGGCCTGGACCACCGGAGGTAGGGTGCGCAGCCAGGCAAAGACCGCATCGCTGTCATTGCGCGTGATGACGCTGGTGTGGTTGTACGGAAAAGCTGGGGCCAACAAGCGCCCATCTTTGGAGCGGCCCCGGTACATGGCTTGCCAGAAGTCCTGTGTGGTCCAGCGGCCCAGGCCCGTTTCGGTATCTGGCGTGAGGTTGCTGCTGTAAACGCCGCCAAAAGGCGTGTCGATGCGGCGTCCGCCTGCAAAAGGTGTGCCGCCCCGGGTGGTGTGGCAGGCCATGCAGTTGCCTGCCAGGGTCAGGTAGCGGCCTTGTTCAATCTGGGCTTCGATGGCTGGTGCTGTGAGGGCCGTGTTGTCGTTTTGTGGCTTCAGCAGATCGCCCCAGTTGTCCCAAACCACACCCAGGGCCAGCAGCAAGAGGCTCGCCAGCGTGACCCAGCCCAAGCGTTTCACAGGGTGCATGTTGCGCACAGTGTTTTTCATGGCTGGCCCCCGGCTTTTGCTGGGGCTGTGGCCTGGCGTGTGGCCGAGAGCTCGGGTGCACTGCCGCAGCGCAGGGCATCGGCCAAGGCAGGACCTGCTGGGGGGCGCTCAGCGGGCTGAGTGTCTGCTGGAAGTGGCTGGCGGGCCAGCCAACTCGACACCGCGATCAGGTCCTGCGCGGGCATGCGTTTGACAATTTCGGCCATGCAATCGGGGGCATGGGCACGGCGTTGTGCGGTTTGCCAGGCGCCCAGCTGCGCGTTCAGGTAGTCGAGCGGTAAGCCCAAGAGCCCGGGGACGTTGGGCTGCACACCCGTCAATCGCTCGCCGTGGCATTGGGTGCAGGCGGGCAGGCCACGGGTGGCGTCGCCTTGGGTCACCAGTTGCTGGCCTTTGGCCAGGCGCTCGGGCGTGATCGCGTTGTTGGCGGTGGGGGCGGGGTAGGGCAACTTGAGATTGGCAAAGTACTGGGCCATCTCGCCCAGATACGCGTCGGTCAAGGGGTCGACCAAGCGGGCCATCAGATCGTAATGTCGGCGGCCTTGCGCAAAATTGCGCAGCTGGTTGTGCAGATAGCCGGCCGGTTTGCCCGCCAGGCGTGGGTAGTAGCCATCGGGTCCGGCGCGACCCTGCTCACCGTGACAGGCTGTGCAGGCGCGGGTGCGCTCGGCCATGTCGTCGGCAAAGCGGGGCGGTGTTTGTGCTCTCGCGGCACCAACGCACAGCGCGAATGTGGCCCAAACCAGGCCTTTGAAAAACCCGGTGGAGTTCTGGCGCAAGTTGGGGGGTGTGGGTTGGCCTTGGGGGGCTGGCGGCCTGGGCGCAGTGAAATTGTGACGGCTTGAAAACATCCTCATGCCTTGAAGATAACCGAAGCGGCGACAATGACGGGTTTTGCACCCAAAGCCCCGAGGCTCAGGTGCGTTGTTTTCCCCCTTTTCTGTTCACGCCATGTCCGATATCCAAGTCCGATTTGCCACCCTCCAAGACGCGCCTGCCGTGGCCGCATTGCATGTAAGCGCCTGCCGCGCCGCCTACGATGGCCAAGTGCCCGATGCCCACTGGGACGCCACGCCCATGCCCAAACGCGTGTCCTTCTGGAAAGAGGCGATCGAGTACGGCGAACCGCAGGTCATGGTGGCGGTGGATGGCCGCGAAATTGTGGGCTTTGTGGGCTTTGACCGCTCGCGTGACCCCAAGAGCAAAAACACCACGGGCGAAATCTGGGCCATCTACGCCGCGCCCGACCGCATTGGTCAAGGCATTGGCCTGGCGCTGTGGGACGCGGCCCGCGAAGGGCTGGAAGACGAAGACTGCACCGACGTCACCGTGTGGCTGCCCCTGCTGCACGAGCGCACGCTGCGCTTCCACGACCTGGCCGGTTTCAAGCGCGAGATGAACACCGCACGCACCGTGCCTCTGGGTGGCGTGAAGGTCGAAGAAGTGCGCCTCAAGCGCAAACTCGGCTGATCGACATCGCCTCCGTCAGGCCCCCCATGCACATCATGCTGGCCCCCATGGAGGGGCTGCTCGACCACACCTTGCGCGATGTGCTCACGCGCGTGGGCGGGGTGCACGAATGTGTGTCCGAATTCATCCGTGTGACCAACACGGTCTTGCCGCGCCGCGCCTTCATTCGGGTGGCCCCTGAGTTGCTCAACCAAAGCCGCACCCCAGCGGGCGTACCGGTCAAGGTGCAGCTGCTGGGTTCGGACCCGGTGTGCCTGGCCGACAACGCGGCGGCGCTGGCAGAGCTGCAGCCGCACGGCATTGACCTGAACTTTGGTTGCCCGGCCAAAACCGTGAACCAGCACCGCGGCGGCGCCGTGCTGTTGGATGAGCCCGAGTTGGTCGGGCAAATCGTGGCAGCGGTGCGCCGCGCGGTGCCCGCGCACATCCCTGTTTCGGCCAAGATGCGTTTGGGCTACAACGACGACAGCCGCGCCGAGGACTGCGCCTTGGCCATCGAGGCGGCCGGGGCCAGCGAGTTGGTGGTGCACGCCCGCACCAAGGCGCACGGTTACCGCCCACCCGCTTATTGGGACCGCATTGCCGACTTGCGCCAGCATGTGCGTTTGCCCATCGTGGCCAATGGCGAAATCTGGACGGTTGGTGATGCCCTGCGCTGCCGCGAGGTGACGGGCTGCGACCGCCTCATGATCGGGCGCGGCATGGTCACCGACCCGGGGCTGGCGCTGGCCATTGCGCACCAGCTGGCCACAGGGCAAGCACGCGCACCGGGTGAGGGCGTGGCCTGGTCCCGCTTGGTGGCTTTGATGCAGGTGTTCTGGCAGGGTGTGAGCGCCCGCGTGGCCACTCGGCACCGGGCGGGACGGCTCAAGCAGTGGCTCAATTACATGCGCCGTGTTTACCCCGAGGCGCAGCAGGCTTTTGACGAGTTACGCCTGGTGCACGACGCGGGCCACATCGAGCGCTGGCTGGCGCAGCAAACGGCTTCATCGCCTGAACTTGCCCACGCGATTTAAGTCTGTGCGCCGCTCTGGCTGGACAGCCGCAGCCTCGCCTTGTCGGCCCACATTTGCAGGCTGGCGAGCAAATCCTTTTGGCTGAAGGAGCAGCTTTCTTCGCTGAACAAAACGCTGGC
>JBIKHW010000077.1:0-10553 GCA_044361935.1 Limnohabitans sp.
CCTTTGGCTTGACGCTGGCGCTGCACGACGCGATGCGCTGGTTTTTTGGCCCTGAAGAGGTCTTTGCGCCACGCTTTCCGGGGCTCAAAGGCGCGGTGCAGCTGGGTGAATCGTTTTTTCCGACCTGGCAATTGTTCACTTTGGTGCTGGGCCCGCTGGTCTGGCTGGGCCTGCACCTCTTGCTCACGCGCACGCTGTGGGGCCAGCGCGTGAAAGCCGCCACGCAGGACCGCGAGATGCTGGACGCCCTGGGCGTGAACCCCGCACCGCTCATGCTGGGGGTGGTGATGTTGGGCTGCGGCTTGGCGGGCTTGGCCGGGGCACTGCAATTGCCGCGCGAGCCTGCGCATTTGCAGATGGACGTGAACGTGGTGGTCGAGACCTTTGTGGTGGTGGTCACGGGTGGGTTGGGCAGCATTGGCGGCGCGTTTGCAGCGGCGGTGCTGATTGGGGTAATCCACGCCTTGGGCTTGAGTTTTTTTCCGCAAGCGACCTTGGTGCTGGTGTTTTTGACCATGGCCGTGGTGCTGGTCTGGCGGCCCCAGGGTTTGGCGGGGTCGGCCGTGCATGTTGAGCAACGCGAAAGCGTGCCGGTCTTTGCGCTCTGGCCGGTGGCGGGCTTGGGCCGGGTGCTGTTTGTGGCGGTCTTTGTGGGCTTGACCTTGTTGGCCTGGGGGCAGGGTGACTATGGCCGCAGCTTGGCCGAAGACGTGATGGTGATGATGCTGTTTGGCCTGAGCCTGCAGTGGATGATGGCTCTGGGCGGTCTGGTCAGTTTTGGCCATGCGGCGTTTTTTGCGCTGGGTGCTTATGGCGCGGCGCTGTCGCACCTGCACTGGGGCGCTGGTTTGCCAGCGGCATTGGCCGCGGGCATGGCGCTGGCGTTGGCCGTGGCTGTGGCCTTTGGCGCTTTGGTGGTGCGCAGCAGCGGGGTGTACCTGGCCATGCTGTCGCTGGCGCTGGCACAAGTGATTTGGGCGGGGGCCACGCAGTGGGTAAGCCTGACGGGCGGCGACAACGGCCTGATCGGCCTGCGTTTGATCGCCCCCGAGTCGCGTGCGCTGTGGGACGCGGCACTGGGTGTCTTCATGCTTTTGGCTGTAGCGGGCATGGCTCGCGTGGCCCGCTCCAGCCGAGGCGCGGCTTTGCAAGCTGTGCGCGATGCCCCGCTGCGCGCAGCGGCCAGCGGTTTGCCGGTGCAGGCTTTGCGCTACCAGGTGTTTGTGGCCAGCGCCACTTTGGCTGGCTTGGCCGGGGGCTTGTGGGCCGCTTTCAAAGGGGCGGTGTTTCCGTCGGTGGCCTCGGTGGCCATGTCGGTGGACGCTTTGTTGGTCATCTTGCTGGGCGGTGTGCACCAGCTGTGGGGCGTGGCTGTAGGCAGTGCGCTCTTGGTCTGGGGCGGGGCCGAGTTGGGGCAGGGCCTGGATTATTGGCGCGGTGTTTTGGGCTTGGTCATCATGCTAGTGATGGTACTGGCGCCCAGTGGCGTGCTGGGCGGGCTGCAGATGCTGTTGGCACGTTTTGCTTCCAAGGGGAGCCGCGCATGAGCCTTGGAACGGTTTTGCAGGTCAGCGGTCTGGCCAAGCATTTTGGCGGCGTGCGGGCGCTGGACGGGGTCGACTTTGATGTGCCCGCAGGCCAGTGCGTCGCCCTGATCGGCCCCAATGGCGCAGGCAAGTCGACCTGTTTTGCTTGCTTGGCTGGCCAGCAGGTGCCCACGGCGGGTGAGGTGCTCTGGCAAGGCCAGTCGCTGTTGGGCAAACCGCCCGCCGAGCGCCAGCGCTTGGGCGTGGCGCGCACCTTCCAGGTGGCGCAAACCTTCGAGGCGCTCACGGTCTTGCAAAACATCCAGCTGGTGCTGCGCGGTGCAGCGCCACTGGCCTGGTGGGACCGGCTGGACATCCGCCAACCCGAGCGGGCTCTGCGGCTGGCCGCGCAAGCGGGTTTGCAAGACCAGGCCTACGCCACCGCGGCCGATTTGCCTTACGGCGCCAAAAAGCGACTGGAGCTGGCCATGGCGCTGGCGGGCTTGCCTGACGCTGTACCTGATGCCGGGGCCGATCAGGGTGCCCATGCAGCGCCGTCCTTGCTGCTGCTGGACGAACCCGCTGCCGGGCTGGCACTGGCCGAGCGGGCCGACATGATGGCGCTGGTGCGGCAGGTGGCCTCACAAGGCGTGACAGTGCTCTACACCGAGCACAACATGGACGCCGTGTTCGGCGTGGCAGACAGGGTGCTGGTGCTGATGCAAGGCCGTTTGGTGGCCGATGGACTGCCCGACGTGGTGGCGCAAGACCCGCAGGTGCGCGAGCGCTATCTGGGGATGGATTTTGATCTGAACGGCAACGTGAAACCCTATGCGAAAGGCCTGCGCGATGCTCACCGTTGAAGGTCTGAACGCCTGGTATGGCCAAGCCCAGGCCTTGTTCGAGGTGAGTTTGTCGGTGGACGAGGGCGAGTTGGTTGTCATTCAGGGTCTGAACGGCGCGGGCAAATCCACCCTGCTGCAAAGCCTGATCGGCATTGGCCCCCGTGCGCATGGCCGCATCACTTGGCAAAACGCACCCATCCAAGCCTGGCCCGCGCACCGCCGCGCCAAAGCGGGTTTGGGTTTTGTGGCCGAGGACCGGCGCTTGTTCACCGGCTTGTCGGTCAAAGAAAACCTGTGGATTGCTGCACCCTCGGGTTCAAGCGCTCAGGCCACGCCCGCGCAACGCTTTGAGCGCGTGATGGCTTTGTTTCCGCAGTTGCAAACCATGCTGCACCGCCCGGCCAGCCAAATGAGCGGTGGCGAGCAGCAAATGCTGGCGCTGGCCCGCACCCTGATGACCGGCCCGCGCCTCTTGTTGCTGGACGAGCCTTGCGAAGGCATCGCTCCGGTGCTGGTGGCGGCCATGCGCGACGCCTTGCTGCAACTGGCCCGCGAAGGTGTGGCCATGTTGGTGGCCGAGCAAAACAACATCCTGGCCCTGCATGCGCAGCGGGTCTTGGTGCTGACCAGTGGGCGCGTGGAGTCGGCATCATGAGCCTCCCTTGACGGGATAGGCCATCCCTTACACTGCCCAGCACAACGAGCGGCCCCAGCCGCCAGAGACAAAAACCATGATCATCACCAGTCTGCTCGACACCGACCTGTACAAATTCACCATGATGCAGGTCGTGCTGCACCAGTTTCCGGGGGCGCAGGTCGAATACAAGTTCAAGTGCCGCAACCCGGGCGTGCCTTTGGCGCCGTTTGTCAAAGAAATCCGCGAGGAAATTCGCTCTTTGTGCAGCCTCACTTTCAAGGAAGGGGAGCTGCAATACCTGCGATCGCTGCGTTTCATCAAGAGTGACTTTGTGGATTTTTTGGGCCTTTTCAAGCTCAATGAAAAGTACATTGAAGTGACGCCTTTGCCATCGGGTGAGATCGACATCACCATCCAGGGCCCCTGGTTGCACACGATTTTGTTCGAGATCCCCGTGCTGGCCATCGTCAACGAGGTGTTCTTCCGCAATACCCAGAAAGTGCCCGACCTGATGGAGGGCCGCCGCCGCCTGGACACCAAAATCGCCCAGCTGCAGGCCCCTGACCTCGAAACCCTCAAGATCGCCGATTACGGGACACGCCGGCGTTTTTCCCGCGCCTGGCACGAAGAGGTGCTGCGTGTCTTGTCTGCCCGTTTGGGCACCGGCCCCAGTGGTCAGTTTGCAGGCACCAGCAACGTGTACTACGCCTATTTGCTGGGCCTGACCCCCTTGGGCACCATGGCGCATGAGTACCTGCAGGCCTGCCAGGCCTTGGGCCCGCGTTTGCGCGACAGCCAGGTGTTTGCCTTTGAGTCGTGGGCCAAGGAGTACCGGGGCGACTTGGGCATTGCGCTGAGCGATGTGTACGGCTTCAATGCCTTTTTGCGCGACTTTGACCTGTATTTCTGCAAGTTGTTTGACGGTGCCCGCCATGACAGCGGTGACCCGTTCAGCTGGGGCGAGCGCATGATCGCGCACTACCAGCACAACCGGGTCGACCCCAAAACCAAGACGCTGATATTCAGTGACGGCTTGACGATTCCGCGCACCATTGAGTTGTACCAACAGTTCCATGACCGCAGCCAGCTGGCCTTTGGCGTGGGCACCAACCTGACAAACGACTTGGGTTACGAGCCGCTGCAAATTGTCATCAAGATGACCCGTTGCAACGGCCAACCCGTGGCCAAACTTTCAGACTCGCCAGGCAAGGGCATGTGTGATGATGAAAAATACTTAGCTTACTTGCGCCAGGTGTTTGAGGTCGCACCCGGCGCCTGAAGCGGTTCCTTTTCAACTTAACATCACTTTCTTTCAATTGGAGATGCGCACCATGACGCTTTTGGGATCACGATGGACCACCTGGCTGGCTTTGCCAGCGTTGCTGGCAATGTCTGGCGGGGCTTGGGCTGCCGATTTTGACGGCGCTCAGCTGTCTGTGATGTGGGGCGTGCCGTTTGCCGGCATTTTGTTGTCGATTGCCTTGATGCCTTTGCTGACGCCGCATTTTTGGCACCACCATTACGGCAAAGTTGCTGCGGCTTGGAGTTTGGCATTTTTGGTGCCTTTTGCAGTGATGTTTGGGCCAGCCATAGCGGGCGAGAACATGGTGCATGCGCTGTTCGCCGAATACATTCCCTTCATCATCTTGCTCACGGCCTTGTTCACCGTGTCGGGCGGCATTTTCATCCGTGGCAATTTGCACGGCAGCCCGGGCCTGAACACCGCCATCTTGGCCATTGGTGCTGTTTTGGCCAGCTTCATGGGCACCACAGGTGCGTCCATGCTGCTCATCCGTCCACTCATCCGCGCCAACGACAACCGCAAGCATGTGGCGCATGTGGTGGTGTTTTTCATCTTCATCGTCTCCAACGCGGGCGGATCTTTGACGCCTTTGGGCGACCCCCCTTTGTTCTTGGGCTTTTTGAAGGGGGTGGATTTCTTCTGGACCCTCAAACACATCTTCCCTGAAACATTGTTCATGCTCGGCAGCTTGCTGGCCATTTTTTACTTCCTTGACAGTTGGTATTACAACCGCCGTGAAGAGCTCGTGCCTCAAGACCCCACACCTGACTCCAAGGCGATCGGTTTTGATGGGGGCATCAACTTCGCGTTGTTGGCCGTCGTGGTGGGCTTGGTGCTGATGAGCGGTTTGTGGAAGTCGGATGTGTCCTTCGACATCTATGGCACTGTGGTCGGCCTGCCTGGCGTGGTCCGTGATGTGGGTCTGGTGGCTGTGACTTTCTTGTCGCTCATGATCACGCCCGCCAAAGTGCACGCGGACAACCAGTTTGGTTGGGCCCCGATGCAAGAGGTGGCCAAGTTGTTTGCGGGTATTTTCCTGACCATCATTCCGGTGATTGCCATGCTCAAGGCCGGCGTGAATGGCCCGTTTGGGGCGGTGGTTTCTGCCGTGACTCAGCCGGACGGCAGCCCGGATGTGATGATGTATTTCTGGATCACCGGTGCATTGAGCTCCTTCCTCGACAACGCGCCTACTTACCTGGTGTTTTTCAATACCGCTGGCGGTGACCCGAAGGTGTTGATGACCACCTTGGCGCCGACTTTGGCCGCCATTTCTGCGGGTGCCGTGTTCATGGGGGCCAACACCTACATTGGCAATGCGCCCAACTTGATGGTCAAAGCGATTGCCGAAGACCGTGGCGTGAAGATGCCCAGCTTCTTTGGGTACATGTTGTGGTCGGGATGTATTCTGGTGCCCCTGTTTGTTGTCATGAGTTTCATCTGGTTCAAGTGATGTCCAAACCTTCCATCTTGGTGGCCCGTGCCATCTTCCCCGAGGTCCTGCAGTCTTTGGCGCAGGTGTTCGAAGTCGAGAGCAATCAGGCCGATGAGGTCTGGTCTGCCGCAGAACTGACCCGCCGCATGCAAGGCAAAGTGGGGGCCCTGACCACAGGCAGCGAGCGCATCGACGCGGCGCTGCTGCAAGCCAACCCGCAGCTGCGCATCGTGGCCAACATGGCCGTGGGCTTCAACAACTTTGATGTGCCCGCCATGACCGCTGCCGGTGTGCAGGCCAGCAACACACCCGATGTGCTGACCGAAACCACGGCCGATTTTGGCTTTGCTTTGCTCATGGCCACCGCCCGCCGCGTGACCGAGAGCGAGCATTATTTGCGTGCCGGTTTGTGGAAAAAGTGGAGCTACGACATGTTCGCAGGGGCCGAGGTGCATGGCGCCACCATCGGCATCATCGGCATGGGCCGCATCGGGCAGGGCATCGCACGCCGCGCCGCGCATGGCTTTGGCATGAACGTTATTTATCACAACCGCTCACGCCTGAGTGCCGAGCTGGAAGCCGAGTGCAAGGCGACGTATGTGTCCAAGCAAGAGCTGCTGCAAACCGCGGACCACGTCATGCTGGTCGTGCCCTACAGCGCCGAGTCGCACCACACCATCGGCGCGGCCGAACTGGCGCAGATGAAGCCGAGCGCCACCTTGGTCAACATTGCACGCGGCGGCATTGTGGACGATGCGGCGCTTGCCAAAGCCTTGGCTGCAGGCCAAATTGCGGCCGCTGGTCTGGATGTGTTTGAGGGCGAGCCCTCGGTGCACCCCGACTTGCTGAAAGTCTCCAATGTGGTGCTCACGCCCCACATTGCCAGCAGCACGGTCAAAACCCGCAAGGCGATGGCGCAGCTCGCGGCGGACAACCTGGTGGCTTACCTGACCCGAGGCCAAGCCCTCACGCCGCTGAACACTGTGCCAGGCAAGGCCCTATGAGTGAATGGGTGTGGCTGGCGCTGGGTGGGTTGAACCTGCTCGGGCTTTTGGTTCTGTTGTTTCGCGCCAAGGCTGCACCGCTGGCTCAAGAAGACAAGTTGGCCGAGCAAGCGGCCTGGCAGCAACAGCAGTTTGCCGCCCTGCAAGCCCAAACCGAGCGACTCGAGCGCGAGCTGCGCACCGAAATCAGCCAGTCGGGTGTGCAAGGACGACAAGAGTCCATGCAAACGCTCACGCTGTTCCAGCAATCGCTGCTGCAGCAAAGCGCCGAAGCCACCCGCACACAAAACCAGCAAATTGACGCCCTGGCCCAGCAACTGGCCTTGCTGCAAAAAAGCCTGACCGACAGCCTGGCCCAGCAGGTCAATGCGCTGTCTGAGGCGAATGCTCGCCGCCTGACCGAGATGCGCGGCACCATGGAAACCCAGCTGTCGCAGCTGCAGCAAAGCAACGCCGCCAAACTGGACGAGATGCGCCAGACGGTGGACGAAACGTTGCAAGCCACCTTGCAAGCCCGCTTGGGCGAGAGTTTCAAACAAGTGGCCGAGCGCCTGGAGCAAGTGCACAAAGGTTTGGGCGAAATGCACAACCTGGCGCAAGGCGTGGGTGACCTCAAACACCTGCTGACCAATGTCAAAACCCGCGGCATGTTCGGCGAAGCGCAACTGGCCTCGCTCCTCGAGCAAGTGCTGACGCCCGAGCAGTACGCGGTGCAGGTCGCCACCCGCCCCGGCGACAAAAACCGGGTGGACTTTGCGATTCGCTTGCCCGGCCGATCCGACAGCGGCCAGCCCGTGTGGCTGCCGATCGACGCGAAGTTTCCCAACGAAGACTACGAGCGCCTGCTCGAAGCGCAAGGCCGGGCCGACCCGGTGCAAGCCGAGTTGTGTGCCAAGGCCCTTGAGACACGCATCAAGCTCGAAGCCAAATCCATTGCAGAAAAATACCTGGAGCCACCGCACACCACCGACTTTGCGGTGATGTTCTTGCCCACCGAAGGGCTGTACGCCGAAGTCTTGCGCCGCCCCGGCCTGATGGAAACCCTGCAGCGCGACCACCGCGTCACGCTGGCGGGCCCGACCAATTTGATGGCCATGCTCAACGCCCTGCAAATGGGCTTCAGAACATTGGCGCTCGAAAAGCGTTCCAGCGAAGTCTGGCAAGTGCTGGGCGCAGTGAAGACAGAGTTTGGCAAGTTTGGCGACGTGCTGGACAAAGTGCGCAACCAGACCCAAACCGTGCTCAACACCCTGGACCAAGCCCAGACCCGCAGCAACGTGATGAACCGCGCTTTGCGGCAGGTGGATGCCCTGCCTGAAGCCGAGGCCCAGGCCCTTTTGCCCGGAACCGATGCGGGCGGCCATGCCTGACATGAACGGGCCATGGCGAACACGCCGCGAACACCAGCGGGTAGGCCATGCAAAGTGAACTCGCACGCCTGATTGCCGGGCAGGTTTTCTTGCATGCCTGCATGGCGGGCATGCGCATGGCCATGCCTTTGCTGGCATTGCAGCAAGGCTTCAGCGCCCTGGCCGTGGGCGCTTTGCTGGCCTTGTTTGCTATCACACAGGTGTTTTTTGCACTGCCTGCCGGGCGCTACGCCGACCGCAAGGGCTTGAAAAAACCCATCCTCATCAGCGTGGTGCTGGCTTCTGCCGGTGCGTCGCTATCGGTGGTCTGGCCGATTTTTCCCGTCATGTGCGTGAGCGCACTGGCCACGGGCGGCGCTACGGGCATGGCCGTGATTGCGCTGCAGCGGCATGTGGGCCGCATGGCCCAAACCCCGGCCGAATTGAAGGCCGCTTTCAGCTGGTTGTCGATCGGTCCGGCCGTCTCCAATTTTCTGGGGCCGGTGTTGGCGGGTTTGCTGATCGATTTTTCTGGGCCTGCACCGGCGCATGAAACCGGTTTTCGCTGGGCCTTTTTGCTGATGGCTGTGTTGCCTTTGAGCACCTGGTTTTGGGTGCGGCGGGTGACCGAGTTGCCCACGCCACCGGCGCCTGAACATGCAGGGCCGCGTCGCGCCCTGGACCTTTTGGCCGATCCGCTGATGCGCCGCTTGTTGTGGGTGAACTGGTTGCTGTCGTCGTGCTGGGATGTGCACACCTTTGTGGTGCCGGTGCTCGGCCACGAGCGCGGTTACAGCGCCTCGGTGGTGGGCACCATCTTGGGCGCGTTCGCCATCTCGGCAGCCTTCATTCGGGTGTGTTTGCCTTGGCTGTCGCGCCATGTGCACGAGTACCAGATCATCACCGGCGCCATGGTCTGCACCGGGGTGTTGTTTGGCTTGTACCCCTTCATGCCCACGCCCTGGAGCATGGGGGTGTGTTCGGTTTTGCTGGGTCTGGCGCTGGGTGCTGTGCAGCCCATGATCATGAGCACCTTGCACCAGATCACCCCGCAGCATCGGCAAGGCGAGGCGTTGGGCCTGCGCCTGATGACGATCAATGGCTCCAGCGTGCTCATGCCCATGTTGTTTGGTGCCGCCGGAGCGGTGGCGGGTGTGGCCCCGGTGTTTTGGGTGGTCGGGGTTGCGGTGGGCTTGGGTTCGCGCGCTGCCTGGCGGCTGCGGCCCGCTTAATCCACCTTCAGCTGGTAAAACTTGCAAATCGCCTGCCAGGCGGCTTCGGGTGTGTCCACGTAGTGGAAAAGCTGAAGGTCACTCGGCGAGATCGTGCCCTCTTCAATCAGCACATCCATGTTGATCAGGCCTTTCCAGAAGTCGGTGCCAAACAGCAAGATCGGCACAGGTCGCGCTTTGCGCGTTTGCACCAAGGTCATCACCTCGAACAACTCGTCGAGCGTGCCAAAGCCGCCCGGAAACGCCACCAGGGCTTTGGCCCGCATCATGAAGTGCATTTTGCGCAGCGCAAAATAATGGAATTTGAAGCTCAGCTCGGGCGTGACATAAGGGTTGGGGTGTTGCTCGTGGGGCAGGGCGATGTTGAGCGCCACCGAAGGCGCACCCGCCTCTTGCGCCCCTCGGTTGGCCGCCTCCATGATGCCGGGGCCGCCTCCGGTGCAGATGAAGAGCTTTTCATCGTCCGGCAGACAGGAGCAAGTGCGGGCGACCAGTTGGGCAAACACACGGGCATTTTCGTAATGCTCGGCGTTGCGAACCAGCGCCTGGGCTTTGGCCAGTTCCTGCGCATTACCGCTTTGCTCCGCTGCCTCAAGTTGGGCTTGGGCGGTGGCCCGGTCAACAAAGCGGGCGCTGCCAAAGACGACCACCGTGTGTTCAATACCGGCTTCGGCCTGGGCCAAATCGGGCTTGAGCATTTCCAGCTGAAAGCGAATGCCCCGGGTTTCGCGGCGCAGCAAAAACTCGGGGTCGGCAAAGGCCAGGCGGTGCGCTTCGGGCTGCAGCCAGTCGCTGCTTTTGGCCTCGGTCTGCAAGTCGGCCCACGCATGGGGTAGGGGAGGTTCTTTGATGTTTTGAGTGCTTTGCATAGAGCCCATTGTGCATCTGCCGCACCCTAACGCCCATAAAAAAAGCCCCTTGCGGGGCTTTGTTGGGGCTCGATCGGAAGATCAGACGCGCTTGCGGTATTCGCCGGTGCGGGTGTCGATTTCGATCTTGTCGCCTTGGCTCACGAACAAAGGCACAGGCACTTCCATGCCGGTGGCGATCTTGGCGGGCTTGAGCACTTTGCCCGATGTGTCGCCTTTGACGGCTGGCTCGGTCCAGGTGATCTCGCGCACCACGCTGGTGGGCAATTCGACCGAGATGGCTTTCTCGTTGTAGAACACCACTTCGAGTTCCATGCCGTCTTCGAGGTAGTTCAAAGCGTCGCCCATGTTGG
>JBIKHW010000388.1:0-3224 GCA_044361935.1 Limnohabitans sp.
GACCCTAAACGCAAGGCTTGGGATGCTTGACCTGGTAACGCCAGCATCCCTTGCATCCCCTGCCCCGCCTGCTCGCTCACATCGTTTGCGGCCAGCGCATCGAGCTCTTGTAAGCGCCCTGCGGCCTCAGCGCGGCGCCGGGCCTCAGACCACAAGGCCCGCGACACCGGGTGCAATGAATGCCGCGCCAGGCTGCCCGCCCAATCCAAAGCCTGTAACTCGCTCACGCCATCGCGTGTGTGGATGCGTGCCACTTCGAAAGCATCGCGTGTCAGGGTACCTGTCTTGTCAAAAATCACGGTGTCGATGAGCGACAGGTTTTGCAGGGCGCTCAGGCGCCGCACCAGCACACCACTGCGTGCCAAGGCTCCGGCCGTGGCCAACATGGCCGCAGGCGTGGCCAGCGACAAAGCGCAAGGACAGGTCACGATCAGCACGGCGACTGCCACCATCACCGCGTGGGCGGGGTCGATCGGCCACCAGTAAATGGCCGAAGCCAGCGAAGCCAACATCACGGCGACCAAAAAGGGCTTGGCCCAGCGGTCCACCAGCTGCGCCATGGCAGGCTTGGAGACCGAGGCGCTTTCCATCAAGGCCACGATTTGTGCATAACGGGTGGCCGCGCCAATTTGCTCGATCTGCACCTGCAAGGTACCGCTCAGGTTGTGGCTGCCCGCAATCACGCGGTCACCCACGCGTCGAGCCAACGGCCGCGACTCGCCCGTCAGCAAGGCTTCGTCCACTTGGCTTTGGCCAGCCAGAACCAAGCCATCACCCGCAAAAGCCTCGCCGGGCAAAACCTCAATCTCGTCACCCACCTGCAAACGACGAATCGACATGAGCGTCCAAGTGCCATCGTTCTGGCGCTTGCGCACGCTGTCGGGCAATCGGTTGAGCACCGCCTCCAGCGCCCCGGCCGTGCGGTCGCGCATGCGCAACTCCAGCCATCGGCCCGTGAGCAAAAAGAACACGAACATGGTGAACGAGTCAAAGAAGACCTCGGTACCAAAAGGCCCCTGGGGCTCGAAGGTGCCCAGCGTGCTGACCACAAAAGTCACCACCATGCCCAGCGCTACGGGCAAATCCATGCTGATCTGGCGCTCGCGCAGGTCGCGCCAAGCGTTGCTGAAAAACGGGGTGCACGAAAAAAACATCACAGGCAAGGACAACACCCAAGACGCCCAGCGCAGCAAATGCACAGCTTCGTCGGAGATATCGCCGGGTTGCGTGAGGTACGCCGGCGTGGCGTACATCATGACTTGCATCATGCACATGGCCGACACCACCCAACGCCAGACCATGCGCCGAGCCTCTTCGCGCCTGCGAGCATGTGCATGCGCATCGTTGGCGGGCAAAGCCTTGTAGCCATGGCGCTCGACCGAATGCATCCACTCAGAGGGTCGGGTAAGTTCAGGCGACCAGACGATCTGACCCCGGTGGCTGGCTCCGCTGATTTGCACAGACTGCACGCCAGGCACGGCACGCAAAGCATCTTCCAGAGTGATGGCGCAGGCCGCACAATGCATGCCCTCAAACACCACACTCGAGCGCCAACAGCCCGAGTCGGTTTTATCGGGTTGGCTGAAAGCCACCCACTCCTCGGGCGCATCGAGCAATTCCAGCCGGTGCTGCGGGGTGTCAAGCTCGGTAGGTGCCAACGCCAATGTCGCCAAGCCCCCTTTTTCGAAGGAGTCAGCAGGCTGGCTTGGCAAAACATTGACTTGGGTCATGTTTCGAAGATACGGCAGCTTCCCAGATCAAAGCTTGATGTACATCAAGCGCTGACATTTGCCGCTCTTTTAAGCTGGGTTTTTCTCAGTTACAACAGGAGCACCTCATGTACAAACGCATCCTTGTGGCCACCGATGGTTCCACCTTGTCCAAAAAAGCCGTTGACAGCGCCATCGAACTGGCTGCCACCTGTGGCGCAGAGCTGATCGCGATCAAGGTGGTGCCGCGCTACCCGCAGGCCTACTTTGAAGGCAGCATCCCACTTTCTAGCGACGAAATCTCGCGCGTTGAAGCCCAGTGGAGCGAAGCGGCTCGGGCTCAGTTGGCCACGGTCGAAAAGAACGCCAAGGCCAAAGGCGTCAACACCCAAGCCATCACCGTCAAATCGGATGTGGTCTCGGATGCCATCATTGCCGCTGCCAAAAAACACAAGGCCGACTTGATCGTGATGGCCTCGCACGGCCGCAAAGGCATCAAACGATTGCTGTTGGGCAGTGAAACCCAACAAGTACTGACCCATTCACATACACCCGTTTTGGTCTTGCGATAATTCACCATCTGGCGCGGGACAATCCCTCAAATTTTCGAAGTTGGGTTACTATAAAATAGTTAATTAGTAATCAATACGAAAGCTTGGGATGTCTTTTCACGGATTTCGACGCGCATTTGTTGCCGCAGTATGTACTCTGCAACACTTGGGTCACTCCCTCTTGCTGGTAGGCTTGACCGCTCTGACGGTCACGCCTTCTTTGTCTGCACAGGAATTGGTCATTGAAAGCTGGCGCAAAGATGATCAGATTTTTTGGGATCGCGTGATCATTCCTGCATTTCAGCGCAAGCACCCTGGCATACGACTGAAATTCGCACCCGAGGAAGCACTGCTTTATGACGGACGGCTTTACTCACGCCTGTCCACCCGTGTTGCGGGTGATGTTGTTTTTTGCAGGCCATTTGATGGCGGCTTGCGTTTGAATGCCAAAGGTTTTTTACAACCTCTGACTGAAAAACAACTCGAAAACTTCAGCAAAGATGCCCGCCGCGCCTGGACCACCGACGATGGCAAAACAACCTATTGCTTGCCCGTGGCCTATGTCATCCACGGGATTTTTTACAACAAGCAAATCTTCAGGCAACTCCAGCTTGAAACCCCTCAGAGTCTGGCCGAATTCATGGACAGACTTCAAAAAGTTGCAGCCAACGGCACAGCCACCCCTTTGGCCTTGGGCACTGCGGACATGTGGGAATCAACACAAGTGATATTTACCGGCATGGGCCCCAACTTCTGGGAAGGTGAAAAAGCACGGCAAGGGCTGCTCAACGGGACCAAGAAATTCACCGACCCCGAATTCATCAAGGTCTGGCGCATGATGAGCCAATTCAAGCCGTTCATGCACCCCAAACAGCATGAAATGTCCAACAGTGACATGCAGATTTTGTTTGCCACAGGTAATGCCGCGATCTACCCCACAGGATCATGGGACATCGATTTTTTG
>JBIKHW010000078.1:0-10533 GCA_044361935.1 Limnohabitans sp.
CCTGGATGCTGCGATTGCCGCGAGCTTCACCGCCCGAGACGGTCTGCGTGCCACTTGGGCCTACCGCGCCTTGGTCGCCCGCAACCTGGTGCTCGAATTCATTGAAGAACAGAAAGAGGTGGCTTGAATGAACGCTCCTACCCCCATCAAAAACCTGTTGCCTGCCTCTGACGTTCAGCAGGGCAAAGAGCTGGTGCATGAGTCTGCGCACTTGCACGTCACCGGTTCGGCCACCTACATCGACGACATCCCTGAGCATGCGGGCACTTTGTATGCCGCGCTCATCTTGTCCCCCGTGGCGCATGGCGAGTTGATTGGTGACGGCATTGACCGCGCAGCGATCCTCAAGGAACACGGTGTCGTCGCGGTCTACACCGCCAAAGACATTCCTGGCGAAAACAATTGCGGCCCCATCATCCACGACGACCCGTTCCTGGCCGCAGGCAAGGTCGAGTTCATTGGCCAGGTCGTGGCCGTGGTCGTGGCGCGTGAAATGCTTTACGCCCGCGAAGCTGCCAAAAAAGCCAAGGTGTTGGTGAAAGAGCTCACGCCCATCTTGACCATCGAAGAAGCGATGGCCGCGAGCAGCTTCATCATGCCGCCCAAAGGCATCTCGCGTGGTGACGCTGCAGCGGCGATTGCCAACGCGCCCCACAAGATCAAAGGCAGCACCAACACCGGTCAGCAAGAACAGTTCTATCTGGAAGGCCAGATCACTTATGCGGTGCCTAAAGAGGACGGCCAGCTCACGCTGTACGTGTCGACTCAGCACCCCGACGGCAACCAGCGCGAAGCCGCACACGCCCTGAACCTGCACACCAACGATGTGGAGGTGATTTGCCGCCGCATGGGTGGCGGCTTTGGCGGCAAAGAAGGCAACGCCAGCATCTTCAGCCAGAGCGCCGCCTTGGCCGCGCACAAGCTGCAAAAGCCCGTCAAGCTGCGCGTGAACCGCGACGACGACATGACCATCACCGGCAAGCGCCACGATTTCCGCATCGACTACGAAGTGGGTTTTGACGACAACGGCCGCGTGTTGGGCGCCAACATCACGCTCATGTCGCGCTGCGGCTACAGCACCGATTACTCGGGCCCGGTGAACGACCGCGCTTGCTTGCACATCGACAACACTTATCACCTGCCCGCGCTCAAGCTGATCAGCCACCGCTGCAAAACCAACACCCAAAGCGCCACAGCTTTCCGGGGCTTCGGCGGCCCACAAGGCATGTTCGGCATCGAGACGGTGATGGATGAGATTGCGATGACTTTGGGCAAAGACCCCTTGGAAGTGCGCAAGCTCAACCTTTACAAAGATCCGGCCATCAGCGGCACGCCCGACACTATGACCACCCAATACAACCAGTTGATTGAAGACTGGGTGGGCGACAAGGTGATCGACCAGGTGGAGCAGGAATCCAAATACGCCGAGCGCCGCGCAGCGGTGCAAGCCTTCAACGCCAAGAGCAAAACCCGCAAGCGCGGCATGGCGCTCGTGCCCCTGAAGTTCGGTATCAGCTTCACCGCCACACACCTGAACCAGGGCGGGGCGCTGCTGGTGGTCTACATGGATGGCTCGGTCAGTTGCAACCACGGCGGCACCGAAATGGGCCAGGGCCTCAACACCAAGATGGCACAAGTTTGTGCCGATGGTTTGGGCATCAGCGTGGACCATGTGCGCATCACCGCCACCGATTCACAAAAAGTGCCCAACGCTTCGGCCACTTCCGCATCGAGCGGTGCCGACATCAACGGCGCGGCCATCATGAACGCCACCGCGCAAATGCGTGAGCGCTTGAAACCTGTGGCGGCCCGCATGCTGGGTTGCGCTGAAGGTGATGTGACTTTCGCGAACAACGAAGTCCACGGCGGCGGTAAAGCGGTGAAGTGGGCCGATGTGACCAAGCAGGCGTACATGGAACGTGTGGGCTTGTCGGTCACAGGCTTTTACATGACGCCCGAAATCAAATACGACTTCGCGACCCTGAACGGCCGCGCCTTCTATTACTACTGCTACGGCGCTGCCGTGAGCGAAGTGGAAATCGACACCCGCACGGGCGAGTGGTGGCTCAAAGCCGTGGACATCGTGCACGACGTGGGCCGCAGCATCAACCCCGCATTGGACAAAGGCCAGATCGAAGGCGCCTATGTACAAGGCATGGGCTGGCTCACCATGGAAGAGTGCATTTGGGACAAGAAGGGCAAGCTGCTCACGCATGGCCCAAGCACTTACAAGATTCCGGTGGCGGGCGACATTCCCGAGCACTTCAATGTCACGCTGTTCGACAACGCCAACTTGAAGCCCACACCTTTCAACAGCAAAGCCACGGGCGAGCCGCCTTTGATGCTGGGTCTGTCGGCCTTCTTTGCCTTGCGCGATGCGGTGGCCGCCAGCGCCGACCACAAAGCCGTGGTGTACATGGACGCCCCGGCCACACCCGAGCGCATCCTGATGGCGTGCGAAAAAGCCAAGGCCTCTGCAGGGCTGTGAGGCTTTGAGCCAGATGCCTGAAACGGTTTCAGGCATCCTGTCAATTTGATCCATCCAGCCCACAGGAGCCCGCCCATGTCAGACGATCCACGGTGCTGCGGCACTGGCACTTGCATCATCAACGCCGAAGGCCTGTGCTGGTGCGGCCAGCGCTGGGATGGCGAGAAAATGTGTTTCACGCCCGAGCCTGCGGTGCAGCCAGACACCCTTTCAAAAAGCGACGCCACGCCACAGTCACCCCGCGCCGGGCAGGATTGAACGCATGAGCGCCATGCGCCCATGCCCCGGCCGCTGTGCGCTGTTTCCCCCCACCTTGTTTTGCGCAGGGCCTTGGCTGTGAGCCAAGCCACACCTTCGGCTGAAACGCCTTCCGCCATGCACTGGCGCGACCCATTCCGCGTTCGGAGTTTCCGCTTTCAGTGGCCTGCTGATCTGGCCACGTCCTGGGCTTTCGAGATGGAGTCCATCGTGCTGGGCTGGTTCATCTTGGTCGAGTCGGGCTCGGTCATGATGCTGGTGGTGTTTGGCTCCTTGCAGTACCTGGGCTCGTTGGTTTCGCCCATGTTTGGCGTGGTGGGTGACCGGCTGGGTTATCGGCGCATGCTCTACTTGTCGAGAGCGCTTTATGCGGCGCTGGCCGCCACCTTCATGCTGCTGGCCTGGCTGCAAGCCCTCACGCCCATGATCGTCTTGTTGATGGCGGCTTTGGCCGGGCTGGTGCGGCCCTCGGACATGATGATGCGCAACGCGCTGATCGCGCAAACTTTGCCGCCCAGCCATTTGTTGGGTGCCTTGGGCATTTCGCGCATCACCTCGGATTCGGCCCGCATTGCGGGTGCACTGGCGGGCGCAGGGGTGGTCGCTTGGCTGGGCATGACCTGGGCTTACGCGCTGATCACCGCGCTCTACACCCTTAGTTTTGTGCTGTCGCGTGGTGTGTCCGATGGGCCTGCGCCAACAACTGTCAACAATGCGCCTCGCCTGTCACCCGTGCGGGATTTGCAGCTCGCTTTTGCTTATGTGTGGACCCGCCCTGTGCTGATGGCGGCCATGGCGCTCGCGTTCTTGGTCAACTTGCTGGCCTTTCCCTTTTCTTTGGGCTTGCTGCCCTATGTGGCCAAAAACATTTACCTGACCGACCAGACGGGTCTGGGTTGGTTGGGGGCGAGCTTTGCCTTTGGCGGGCTGGTGGGTTCGGTGTTGCTGAGTTCACACCGCTTTGCTTTTCGCGCTGCGCAAACCATGGTTCTGGCCGGGGCGGTGTGGTTTGCGGTGGATGTGCTGTTCGCCTTCAGCACCCATTTGGGGGTGGGCATGGCCTTGTTGTGGGTGGCGGGCCTGGCGCAAAGCCTGAGTATGACGCCGCTGGCGGCCGTGATGCTGCGTGTGACCGAGCCCGCCTACCGGGGCCGTGTGATGGGCATGCGTATGCTGGCCATCTGGGGCTTGCCTTTGGGTTTGCTGCTGTCGGGCCCCTTGATTGACCGTTGGGGCTATGCCGCCACGGCGGGTGCGTATTCGGCTCTGGGCTTGCTGCTCACAGGGGCCATGGCTGTGTATTGGCGGGCGCACATCTGGGACGCCAAAGCTCCAGCCAATGCGCCTTTGTGATGAGGCCTGGCACTCATAAACTGTGACCAAAGCGACAGCGTTCTAATGGCCTTGAGCGCACAGTAGGGATCCGACACGATGAAGCAGACACACCAGAGCCATCCCAATGCGTGTCATCCCGGGCGAAGACCCGGGATCCAGTGTGCGCCGATGCCCTTTGCAAATGCCCGCAGGGTGCAATGGATCCCGGCTCAAGGCCGGGATGACAAAATAAAAAGACCGGGATGACAAATCTGAAAGCATCAAGTCGAAAGCGCAAAAACGACCATGACGACCTTGACCCCTTCTGCCGCCCCTTTGCCCGAACCCGCCGCCGACCACCCCCGCATGGTGCGCGGCTTGCTCAACGTTGCACACGCGCTGGACCATTTGTTCTTGCTGATTTTTGCGGCGGCCATCAGCACCATCGCCCTCGACATGGGTCTGGCCCAGTGGCAAGACCTCATGCCTTATGGTGCGGGCGCGTTTTTCATGTTCGGTCTGGGCTCTTTGCCCGCCGGGCGTTTGGGCGATTTGTGGGGCCGCCGCAGCATGATGCTGGTCTTCTTCTTTGGCATTGGCGCGGCTTCTATCCTCACGGCCTTTGCGCAAACACCTTGGCAGCTGGCCGCCTGCCTGACGCTGATTGGCGTGTTCGCTTCCATTTACCACCCCGTGGGCATCCCCATGCTGCTGGAGCGCTCATCCAACCCGGGTGCCACCATTGGTTTTAATGGCCTGGCCGGTAATCTGGGCGTGGCCGTGGCGGCCTTGCTCACAGGTTTTTTGATTCAGTGGCAAGGCTGGCGGGCGGCTTTTGTTGTGCCCGGCGTGGTGGCGCTGGTGTGCGGCTGGCTGTTTGCCCGCGCTTGCCCACAAGAGGTCTCCAAGCCTTCCCAGCGCAAGGGCGGCGCCAAGGTGAGCTTGCCCGCGCCCCTGCTGATGCGGGCCATGGTGGTCATGACGGCAGCGGCCGTGACCAGCAGCGTGTTGTTCAATTTCACAACCAATGGCAACGGCCCCTTGCTGGCCGAGCGCTTTCAGGGCGTGATGGAAGACCCGGCCGCTTTGGGTCTGTTGCTGGCCTTGGTCTACGCCGTGGCTTCTGTCGCCCAAGTGGTGGTGGGGCACCTGATCAACCGTTTTCCGCTCAAGCGCTTTTTCATGTTCATGGTGATGGCGCAGATCCCCATGTTGCTGCTGGCTTCGCAAGCGCAGGGCTGGTGGTTGTTTGCGGCGCTCATTGGGGTGATGGTGTTCATCTTCGGGGCCATTCCCTTCACCGATTTCATGATCGCCCGTTATGTCGACGACCGCCTGCGCTCGCGCGTGTCGGGCATGCGCTTGGGCGTGTCGTTCGCGGTCAGCTCCTTGTCGGTCTGGGCTTTGGGGCCGGTGGTCAAGGCCATGGGCTTTGGCAGCTCCCTCTTGCTGCTGGCGGGTTTTTCGGTGGCCACGACGCTCATTTTGACTTTGCTGCCCAGCGCTGCCCATGAGCAACAAACACCTGCTTAACAGAGGGTTTTTGATCAGGGAAAACACCCTTATTTAAGGCGGTGTTTCAGGAGTTTTTCGACCCGATCGCGTCAATAATGGCCGCTCTCTCAGGCGGCCTTTTTTGCGGGTGTCACACCCGTACTTTTGATCCAGCCCGATGAAGCATGAATGTCCTGTGTTGTTGTCCCCTATTTGTCATCCCGGGCGAAGACCCGGGGTCCAGTGTTGAGCACTGCCTTTTGCAAAGACCCAGAGTGCATTCTGGTTCCCGTCTCAAGGCCGGGATGACAAAGAATAAATTCAAGCTTTACCGTGCCGAATCACGCAGTGACGCATCGAGTCTCTCTTTGCAGCGACCGCTGCAACGCCCTGACTGGCCCTAATTTTTTCATCTCTGCCCCCAAGGACTTTCATGAGTTTCACCCCAGACCCCACGAGCGCCGTGCGCCCGTGGCAAGCGGTTTACCCCCAAGTTGGCATCACGCCCGATTTGCCAGCGCCCGAGCACCAGAGTTTGGCGCATTTGATCCACGACCATTGCACCCGCTGGGCGCGTGACAGCCAGAACAATACGGCTTTCACCTGTGTGGTGCCCAATGGCATGAACGGCAGTTTGAGTTTTGCTCAGGTCGATGCTTTGTCGGATGCGTTTGCCGCTTACTTGCGCGGCACTTTGGGTTTGGCCCGTGGCGACCGTGTGGCGGTTCAGTTGCCCAACAGTTTGTCCTTCCCAGTGGTGGCTTTTGGAGTGCTCAAGGCTGGTTGCGTTCTGGTCAACACCAATCCGCTCTACACCGTCCATGAGATGGTGCACCAGTTCAACAACTGCCAGGCCAAGGCCTTGGTGGTGGTCGACATGTTTGCCGACAAACTGCCCGAGGTGCTGGCGCAAACGGGTGTGAAACACATTGTGCTGGCGGGTGTGCCCGAGTTTTTCCCTGCGATTCCGCGCGGCATCATCCGGGGTGTGCAAAAGGTCTGGAGCAAGGTGCTGCCACCTGTGACGGTGCCGCATGTGCGCCTGCAGGCTGCGCTGGCCCAAGGCCGCGCCACTTTGGCCCAGCACCCCGCCAAAGGCTATTGGCAAGACCTGCAGCCGCACGACCTGGCCTTGCTGCAATACACCGGGGGCACCACAGGTGTGAGCAAGGGCGCGATGATCAGCCACGGCAATTTGCTGAGCAATGTGCAGCAGATGTTGGCCATGGGTGCGACCCACATGAGCCCCGGCAAAGAGTGCGTGCTGACGGCGCTTCCGATGTACCACATCTTCGCGTTTACGGCCAATTTGTTGGGCTTCTTGACCATCGGTGCACACAATATTTTGGTGCCCAGCCCGCGCCCGGTGCAGAACCTGCAACGCGCTGTCGAAAACTACCCACTCACTTGGATGACGGGCGTGAACACCTTGTTCAATGGCCTGCTCAATGAAGAGTGGTTTTTGGCGTATCCGCCCAAACACCTCAAAGCCTCGATCGCGGGCGGCACAGCCTTGCACAGCGCCGTGGCGCAGCGCTGGCGCGAAGTCACCGGCACCCCCATTGCCGAAGGTTATGGCCTGACCGAAACCTCGCCTGTGGTGAGTTTCAACCCATTGAGTGGTGAGCCCCGCTTGGGCAGCATCGGCATTCCTGCACCGGGCACCGATGTCCGTTTGGTGTCTGAGACCGGTCAAGACGTGCCCGTGGGCGAGCCTGGTGAGATCTGGGTGCGCGGCCCACAGGTCATGCAAGGCTATTGGCAAAACGAGGCCGAAACCGCCAACGTCATGAAGGACGGTTGGTTTGCCACTGGCGACATCGGTGTGATGGATGCCGAGGGCTTTTTCCGCATCGTCGACCGTAAAAAAGACATGGTGTTGGTGTCAGGCTTCAACGTCTACCCGAATGAGGTGGAAGACGTCATCGCCCAGATGGATGCCGTGCTTGAGGTGGCCGTGGTCGGTACGCCCGACGATCGCACGGGTGAGGCTGTTCGCGCTTATGTCGTGCCGAACCCCGACCATGCTGGGCAACTGAGCACCGAAGACGTGTTGGCGCACTGCAAGCAACACTTGGCCGCGTACAAGCGTCCCAGCTCGGTGGTGCTGCGAGATGAGTTGCCCAAGTCCCCGATTGGCAAGGTGCTGCGCAAGGACCTGAAAGCCGAAGTCAAAAATGAATTCAACCGCGCCTGAGCGCCACAGCGGAGTTAGATATGGTCACCGAATTTGAAACCAAACTGCTGGGCGTGATGATGATGATCATCATGCTGGGCATGGGCGCCTCCTTGACACTCAAGGACTTCATGATCGCGCTCAAGAGGCCGGTCGGCATTGGCATTGGCGTGGTCACCACCTATTTGCTGACCCCGATTGTCGGCTTCACGCTGGCCCATCTGGTGTTGTTGCCCAATGCCTCACAGGAGGCCTCCCAGTGGTATGCCTACGCTGTTGGTCTGATTCTGATGGCCTGTTTGCCCGGAGGCACCACGAGCAACATCTTCAACTATTTCAGCAAGGGTGTGTTGTCCTTGTCCTTGTTGATGACGATTGTCTCGACCTTGCTGGCTGTGGTAATGGTGCCCCTGACTTTGGGTTTCTTCAGCATGGGCATCGACGGCAACTGGAAGATCCCCCCTGAAAACGTGGCACAGGTGCTGTTTGTCTTGCTGGTGCCCACTGCCATTGGCATGGCCCTGCGCAAGCTCAACCCCAACATTGGCGCCACCCTGGAACTGCTGGGCGGTGTGCTCGGTGTGATCGTCATCCTCTTTTTGATGGTCTCTTGGGTGCCGCGCAACTGGCAGCTGCTTCTCACGACGCCCTGGCAGGTGTACTTCGGCTCCATCGGTTTGGGCGTGTTCGGTTTTGCCGTGGGCTACACCTTTGCCCGATTCGTGCGACAGGACAAGCGTCGAGCACGCACCATTGCCCTGGAGACAGGCATTCAGAACGGTCCCCTGGGTGTGCTGATCGTCACGTTGACCTTCACGGGCGTGCAGCAGCAACAGGTGTTGTTGATCCCGGTGCTCTATTCCTTGTTCATCATGGTCACTTCGACACTGGCCACTTTGTGGTTCCGGCGCATTTCCGACCGTGAAACCCTTTCCCGTGACCGCGCCAAGGTGGGCGCCATAAAGGCCGCCTGAAGCCTCTTGTGCTTGCTGCTGTGCGTGTTTTCAGTCCTGACCTTCGGTCAGGGTGTCGAGCTGGAACTTGCCGCTTTTGTGCCAGAGCCATACATCGGTGTAGGTGACTTGGCGCAGGTGTTGGGGCACGGGGTAGGGCGCGGCGGCTTGCACCAGGCGCTCGATCTCTTTCATGACTTGCGGCACGTGGCGCGGCGCACGCATCCAATGCAGGCGCTTGACCGCGCCTTGTTTGTCGATGTCCACATTCAAGACTCCCACAGCCTCCAGCATGGGCGGCAGCCGGCCTTGGTAAATGTGTGGGTGGTGCAGGGCATACAGGTGCTTGGCGGCATCCTGACGGTAGTCCCGCTCGTTGCGCGCTTGCGAAAAACCGGGACTGCGTACCGCACTGTGTGATGCTGGCTGAGGGGTGGTGCCATTCGCAGTGGCTGGAGCACCGCCCGGTGCTGTACCAGGTGACTGGCTGGTGGGGGTCGACGGTGAGGTGTTGGTTGAGGTTTGGGTGCTGGGTTGGGTCGTGGGCTTGGCCGAGGGCGGCGCACTGCAGCCGCTCAGCCAGGACAGGGTGAGCGCACTTAGTGCCAGCAAGGCGCTGTGGCAAGCGGTTTTTGTACTTTGCAGTGGCGTCATGGCGCGACTCTCCTTGGCATACTCGGGGTTTGGGCGAGATTGTGGCATTGCGCCGGCGCTGATGCGAGTGCCCGAGTTTTTCAACTGTTTTTCATTGGATGGCCTGTGAACTGGATCAAAGCGGCCTTGCAGCGATTGGCCAAGGAGTCTGCTGTGCGGGTAACGGTGAGCGCCACTCAGGGCTCGGTGCCGCGTGGCACAGGCACGCCAATGCTGGTGTTTGCCCAGGGCGAAGCGGGCACGATTGGTGGCGGGCACCTGGAGTTTCAGGCGCTGGCGCATGCGCGGCGTTTGTTGCTTGGGCAGACTGAGCAAACCGCTTGGCGCCAGGTCTTGGGCCCCAGCTTGGGGCAGTGCTGTGGTGGTGTGGTCGAGCTGACTTTTGAGCGGGTCAGTGCAGCCGATGTGCCGCGCCTGCGCACCCAACTTGTGCCGCCGCGAACCCCTTTGGCGCTCTTTGGCGGCGGCCATGTGGGTCGGGCGATTGTGAGCACGTTGGCGCCTTTGCCCTTTGCGGTGCGCTGGATCGACAGTCGCGATGAGATTTTTCCAGACGATGTGCCTGTGGATGTCGAGTGCGAACACTCCAACCCGGTGCACGCTGCCGTGGCCGATTTGACGCCGGGGAGCCGGGTGCTGATCATGAGCTTCAGCCACGCCGAAGACCTGGACATTGTGGTGGCTTGCCTCAAGCGCCTGCGTGCGCAGGACGATTTGCCCTTTGTGGGTCTGATTGGCAGCGCCACCAAATGGGCCACCTTCAGGCACCGTTTGGAAGACAGGGGTTTTGCGGCCGAAGAGATCGCCCGCATCACCTGCCCGATTGGGGTGCCGGGCATCTCTGGTAAAGAGCCTGAGGTCATTGCGGTGGCGGTGGCAGCCCAACTCCTGCAGCTGGGTTGAAGGTCTGGTCGAAGTCATGGACCCCGGATCAAGTCCGGGGTGACAAATTGCATGGACCCCGGATCAGGTCCGGGGTGACTCATCAGATGTCATACCGGACTCGATCCGGTATCCATCTTCAAATATTCGACGGTCGGTGTCTGGTTTTCCCTAGGCATTGAAAGGAGCAGAGCACTGGATTCGCAGGGTTAAACTGTATACACTTCGGTGCACTGGTCGCAGCGGCGCAGGAACTCCCGGGTTCATGTTCGCGACCCAATACCCGCTCACAGGGCCCGCGGTGGTGAGCAGGT
>JBIKHW010000453.1:0-3220 GCA_044361935.1 Limnohabitans sp.
CCAGATTAAAAAACTCACTGAACTTCCAATCAACTGGCGTTTACCCTTGGTTTGGCGAAAAATTCAACGTTGAACCGTCAACTTGCCAGGGGCCGCCAGAATCGAGACGCCATCACTGAACCGAACCGTGCGGGCTTGTGCGTCTGGGTTGAATGCCATATAAGTCTTTGCCTTATTGGCATGCTTGAACACCGCATAAAAGTGGGCGTCAGCGGTCACGCCCAGATCCGGCACACCCGTCCCTTCCAAAAATGCAAGCCAATGCTGCGCATGGGTCCGGGTATCGCCCAACTCCACCGAGCCCCATTCATCCCAGCGCGCACGCCCCTTGGCCGGGTCTACCAGTGCCACATACTTGGCAAACAGGTCTTGCCAGATGTCGTGTGGCTTGGCACGTTTGCCGCGCCCCTCGTAGATCTTGATTTCATGCTCAAGCGCGGCCATGTTCTTGTGCACAAAGGACGGGCTTTCAGCCAGATAGGTCGAGCTTGCGGTCAACGGCAACAAGTTGATGCCATGGATCTGACGTGGCTCATCAATCCACCAGGTGTTGTGCGCGAGCTTGCCGCCAAACAACATACTCACTTCAACGTTTTGATATTCCTTGGGTAAAGTCAAACCATGGATGTCAAACCAATAATGGTTGATGGCCTGTATTTCAGTGGTGTACAGGTACGTACCCAACTCCACCAATTCAGGCCTGCCCTGCAGCGCGCCCCACACCATTAATCCAGCCCATGCATTGATGGCCTCGGAAGACGACTCTTGGTTGTTACCGTCAGGGGACATGGCAACCCCCGAGGCCCATGAGTGCCCTTCGTAAGGATCAAAGTTGCGCAAGTAGGGGAAGTCTTTGCGGCCTCGTTCTGCCGTGGCAATGTCTGCGACCAACAAGTCAATCATGCCCCCCCAACGCTCTGGCTTGATCCATTCGGGGTCCCGCAAACCAATGTCAGCTGCCGCTCGGATCCAGTAGCCGTAATGAAAGTGGTGGTCGTTCATGTCCTTGACCGCGTCGTATTCCTCCGGATAACTGACCACGGTCCCCAGGGTAGGGCTGTAATGAAAGTAGGTGCGTTTGCTTTGACCCGAAAGCCATTGTTCAAATCGCCCCTTGACTAAGGTCATCAATTCGTCTCGGGTTTTCAAATCACCCTGTGCGTCAGCCACACCCATCAACTGACTGATGCGCTGAAGACCTTTGCCCTGCCAATAAGGACCCTGCCCAATTTCGAGCATCATCCGTCGCGCTCGCTTGGTTTCTTTATTTAAATTGCTTAATATTGCTTTGCTTTGAGCTTCATCCTGCACGCCGGGCCAATAGGGCACGAAGCCGGTATGACGGTATCTGGTTTCAAAACTGTCACTGGCAAAAAAGCGAATCTCTCCACGAATGCTGCCTAAGCTGCCCAAAGCTTTTTCGGGTAAACCAATGTTTTGGTGCCAATGGTGAGGGTACAAGCCGACAATCCCTTTGCCTTGCGGGCCCTCGAAAGTTCTGGTCTTGAGCTTGAAACTGGTGATCACCTCACTCTTTTGCCGATCAACACGGTATTCAGCACGTGTGTCCACAATGTGGGTGTAGGCTTGAGCCAAGAACTCACGGACCGTTCCCTCTTGATTGTCGGGAAGAATGGCCAGTGACACATATCGACGATCTGCCGGCAATTGCAACTGCCACGACTGCTCTTTCTGAATCCATTGCGCACCCGTGGGTGCAAATGCAGCATATGTTTTGACAGCGTCACTGATCAACAAGACTCGAGTATCGCCAGGCCAAATTCGACCAGAGAACGTGCTGGCCAAATCAAAAGACAAATCCCCTTGCGTGAGTTGCGCATAAACAAATGGACTGCCGTGTGCCACGGTGGTCAACATGGCATTTTTTTCGCCTTCAAAAGCTATGTCAACAGCCCAGTCCGAATGGCCAGCCAACAATGCAGCCTTCGGCTCGAAAGCCATGGGACGAAGGGTCACGTCTGCTTTGTGGGCGTAAACGATTTCCACATCCTTTCGCTCCGTGGGGACCACTGTTTTTTGTGGAAACCCGACTTCAAGGCCCACGGGACTTGCCTTGGCCGTCAAAGGTATCGCGTGCAACACCTCGGACCAGCGGGTAAACATCACGGACGAGTACCACTGGTTGGTGGGTGCGGCCCGCATCAACATGGCAGACGTTCGAAAAGGTGCTGCGGGAACAGCATTGTCAGCTGCACTGACCTGCGTCCGCCATGCACCAGAACCGCGCTGAACAACCTCAGAAGCCTGTGCACCTAGGCTGATGCTCAAAAGTAAAAATGCCGATATACGTTGATAGAAATTCAAATTGCTGCTCCTTTAAATCAGGAAATGCGTTGCCCATCGGCTTGAAATACGAGCGTCCGAGACCAGTCTGGTTTCAACCCGACTTTTTCCCCGACCTCCATGTTCAAGGCATCCGGCTGTACTTTGATTCGAACAGGCTCTTGTAAGCCAAAAACCTGGACATATACGACCATCACATCACCGAGGTTTTCGCAAAATTCGATCGTTCCTGGCAATCCTTGTCCTTCAGCCGCAAGCGCTATGAATTCGGGTCGAATTCCGAGGTGTGTGCCACCGGCAAATGAAACTGGATAAGGCACGGAATTGGCTTGATCAAATCTTATTTTCTGAGTACCCACCAACGGCTCACAAGAGATGCCATCCCATTGATAGGGCAACATATTGATCTTGGGCGATCCCAGAAACTGCGCCACAAAGGTATTGACAGGTTTGCGGTACAAATCCATCGGCACCCCCACCTGCTCAATCCTTCCTTGATTGAACACCACAATACGGTTGCCCAGCGTCATGGCCTCGGTCTGATCATGCGTGACGTAGACCATGGTGGTTTTAAGATCGGCGTGCAGTTTGGCCAGTTCAATGCGCATTTGCACACGCAATGAGGCATCCAGATTGGACAAGGGTTCGTCAAACAAAAACACTTTGGGACGACGCACGATGGCGCGGCCAATGGCAACGCGCTGACGTTGGCCACCCGATAATTGCTTGGGATAGCGCTTGAGCAAAGGGGTCAGCTGCAAACGCTCTGCCGTCTCTTGAACGAGCTTGGCGGTTTCTGATTTAGAGGTGCCCGACATGCGCAAGCCAAAGCCCATGTTTTCTTCCACGGTCATGTGCGGGTATAGCGCATAACTTTGAAAAACCATCGCAGCACCACGTTCGGAAGGGCCTTTGT
>JBIKHW010000079.1:0-10502 GCA_044361935.1 Limnohabitans sp.
ACAGCGTATTTGATGTGGCCAGCAACGATGAGTTGCACACCACTTTATCGAATCTACCGCTTTTCCCCTTCATGAAAATCACAGTCACCCCTCTCGCCAAGCACCCATCTTCCATCGTATGAGTTCAGTTTTAGGCCATGGATGGGTAACTTATTGTTTCTAACGGCTTGCTGCTGGTGCGGCCTAAGGCTTTGCCTTTAGGTACCAATCACCACTCGGACAACATCTGGCAATTCCATGCGGTTACCAAGTCGATGGACCTGCAACCGCAGCGAGCGTGGTCACAAAAAGTATGAGTGAAAGCATTGATGTGGTGATTCGCGTGCACTCCAAAGCAATGCCAAACGATTCAGTTGACACATTTGAATTCGAGCAATGACGGCTCGGCTTTCATCTTCACTTTAAGTTTGGTTTTTTGGAATTCCGTTACGCCAAATTGGTGCCCAGGCACCGGAGAGGCTGGAGCTATGGCGTTAAGTGCGGCTTAGGCAGTAAGGACCTGAGGTTGTGAACCTGATCACCGAATAGCAACGAAGACATTGCTGTCAAGCTGGGACCACGCACCGAGCAGTTGCTTGCGGGACGGTACTGGCATCAAAGCCACTTCTGGACTCAGCATGCTTGACGAATCAGGCAGTTTTTTTGGACAAATGAAATCGATTCAACTGGAGTGTAGCGAATGATCAATAAAATTTCCGAGTCTATAGAGACCGCGCTGGCGAGCGTCAAAGACGGTGACACGGTGCTGATTGGAGGATTTGGCACGGCGGGTATTCCCAATGAGTTAATCGATGGACTGATTGCGCAGGGCTCTAAAGAGCTGGTGGTGGTCAACAACAACGCAGGCAATGCAGAGACGGGTTTGGCAGCGCTGCTCAAAGCTGGCCGCGTGCGAAAAATCATTTGTAGCTTTCCGCGACAGGCCGACAGTTGGGTGTTCGATGACCTATACCGCAGCGGAAAACTTGAACTCGAACTCGTGCCGCAGGGAAATCTTGCCGAACGTATCCGTGCAGCGGGAGCCGGTATTGGCGCATTCTTCTCGCCTACAGGCTTTGGTACTGAGCTGGCTAAGGGCAGAGAAACACGCGAAATAAACGGCAAGCGATATGTACTCGAAATGCCGATAAACGGCGATGTTGCGCTGATCAAAGCAGAGTGCGGCGACCGTTGGGGCAACCTGACTTATCGCAAGGCGGCGCGCAACTTTGGTCCTGTCATGGCCACTGCCGCTCGCATGACGGTGGCTACGGTGCATGAGATTGCTGACTTAGGCACTTTGGATCCTGAAAGCATCATTACTCCCGGTATTTATGTCAGCAAGATTGTCCGCATTGACCGCGTTGCAACGGCTGCTGGCGGCTTTAAAAAGGGAACCTGAAAATGAACTACATCAAACGCACTAAAGTCGAAGTCGCGCAACGCGTGGCCCAGGATATTCATGACGGTGCTTATGTCAACCTCGGCATCGGTATGCCGACACTGGTAGCCAACCATTTGCCGCCTGGCGTCGAAGTCATTTTGCACAGCGAAAATGGCATTTTGGGCATGGGTCCCGCGCCAACAGAGGATGACGAAGATTACGACTTGATTAACGCTGGCAAACAGCCTGTGACGTTGCTGTCGGGAGGCGCGTATTTTCATCATGCCGACAGTTTCGGCATGATGCGCGGCGGTCATCTCGACATCTGTGTATTGGGCGCTTTTCAAGTCAGCGCTACTGGTGATTTGGCAAATTGGCACACCGGCGAGTCCGACGCGATCCCAGCCGTGGGCGGCGCCATGGACTTGGCCATTGGCGCCAAGCAAACCTGGGTGATGATGGATTTGCTAACTAAAAAAGGTGACAGCAAAGTGGTTTCCCAGTGCAGCTACCCACTCACCGGCATTGCTTGTGTCAAGCGAATCTATTCAGAACTTGCCACACTCGAATGCACACCCGAAGGCCTGCGCCTGATCGACAAAGTGCAAGGTCTTGAACACGCAGAGCTTGAAAAAATGCTCGGTTTACCTATCGCAGTCTGATCTGCCTATTCACATTTCTAAAGAACCACGACATGAGCAACCAAGCCTTTATTTGCGACGCCATCCGAACCCCCTTTGGCCGCTACGGCGGCGCACTGTCAAGCGTCCGCGCGGACGACCTGGGCGCGATGCCTCTGCGTGCCTTGATGGCGCGCAATCCCAATGTGGACTGGGCTGCAGTGACCGACGTGCTGTATGGCTGCGCCAACCAGGCCGGTGAAGACAACCGCAACGTGGCCCACATGAGCAGCTTGCTGGCCGGATTGCCCATCGACGTGCCCGGTGCCACCATCAACCGCCTGTGCGGCTCGGGTCTGGACGCCATTGGCACCGCCGCCCGTGCCATCAAGGCCGGTGAAGCCGGTTTGATGATTGCCGGTGGTGTGGAAAGCATGAGCCGCGCCCCGTTTGTCATGCCCAAGGCCGAAACGGCTTTCAGCCGAAACAACGCCGTATACGACACCACCATTGGCTGGCGCTTCATCAACAAGCTGATGAAAGCCCAGTACGGCGTGGACTCCATGCCCGAGACCGCCGAAAACGTGGCCACCGACTACAAGATCGAGCGCGAAGCGCAAGACCTGATGGCCTACAACAGCCAGCTGCGTGCTGTGGCCGCCATCAAGGCCGGGCACCTGGCCCGCGAGATTGTGGGCGTGAGCATTCCCCAGAAAAAGGGTGACGCGATCATCGTCGACACCGACGAACACCCCCGCGAAACCAGCCTCGAAGCGCTGGCCAAACTCAAAGGCGTGGTGCGCCCGGACGGCACCGTGACTGCAGGTAACGCTTCAGGTGTGAACGACGGCGCTTGCGCCTTGCTGTTGGCCGACGAAGCCACCGCGGCCAAAAACGGTTTGACGCCCAAAGCCCGTATCGTGGGCATGGCCACGGCCGGTGTCGCGCCACGCGTCATGGGTATTGGCCCTGCGCCCGCTACGCAAAAGGTGCTGGCATTGACGGGCCTGAGTCTTGAGCAACTTGATGTGATCGAACTCAACGAAGCTTTTGCAGCGCAAGGCCTTGCTGTATTGCGACAACTTGGCCTGGAAGATGGTGATGCCCGAGTAAATGCCTGGGGCGGCGCCATTGCCTTGGGTCATCCACTGGGTGCATCTGGTGCGCGCTTGGCCACTACTGCGGTCAATCGTCTGCACGCAACGGGTGGACGTTATGCTCTGGCGACCATGTGTATTGGCGTCGGTCAGGGCATAGCGGTCATTTTGGAACGCGTCTGACAGAAAACTCAGTCTAGGCAAAAAACTTTCTACCAACCACGACCAGTTAGCCGAACCGATGGCCACGTTGTGGTTGTTGAAGTCGTCATCCGAGGACGCTCCATCGCCGACTTCTCGCTCAAGCCAGCTTGGCCACCCACCCCGCCAGCTGCTCGCGCAGGATGCGCATGGCCGGTGCCTCCTGGCGCTTACTGAGCGTGACCAGGCCAAAACGGGCGGTGGCATTCAGGCTGGGGGTCACATCCAGGACCACCAGGTCTGGCGCCACACCCTTGGCCGTCAGCACAATGGCATCACTGCACCGGGCCAGTTCCACGATGCTCAAGGTCTCGTCACAACGCAAAGTCACCAGGCTGTCCGGGTTGGCGTCGGGGCCATAGCAACTCATGAGGATGCGGGCCACCTCGTTGCTCAAGGGTGTTGATGCGATGGGGTAATGCTGCAGGTCACGCAGGGTTGCGGCGCGATCCAGGCGCGTGAGCGGATGGTCTTTGCGCACCAGAAAGCCTGTGGCCAATTCAAAAGCCTGAGCCACCTGCAGCTGCGAGGACGGTCGCATGGCGCGGATGTCCACAATCGCACCGTCGAGCTGCTGGTCCAGCAGTTGCTTGAGCAGCACATCGGTGTGGCCCCGAGAAATCTCCACCTTCAAGCGGGGGTGGTGCTCTGCCATGTACAGCATCAGCGGCGTGGAAAACAGGGCCCCCGGTGCCGAGCTCAGGCCCATGCGCATCACGCCGATCAAGCCCGCGTGCATGACTTTGCCAGTTTGTTTCAGCGCTTCGGCATCGCTGACCAGTTGACGTGCACGATACAACACCTCGCGCCCCAAAGCAGTCAGCTCAATCCGACGGCCGAGTCGGTCAAACAAGCGACCCCCCATTTCTTCTTCCAGACTCTGAATGCTGCGCGTGAGCGCCGGTTGCGTGAGGAAAAGCGCCTTGGAAGCTTGCACATAACTGCCCAAATCGGCCAGGCAGACCAAGTGCCTCAATTGCACGAGCGTCATGAAAACCCCCATTCGAAGTCATAGGTTGTTGATTATCAATGCATTGGACTTTAACTGATGAGTCACATAACATGCAGAAAAGTGCATATTTCTTTTGATGTGGCGCATCAAAAGTGCAAAAAGGAGATCTGATTTTGAACCACATTGACGACGACACCACCCAGGCCTACGTGGCCCTGCGGCGGGACATCCATCAGCACCCCGAAATGGCCTTTGACGAGCACCGCACCAGCGCATTGGTGGCGCAAAAGCTTTCGTCTTTGGGCTACAGCGTGAGCACCGGCATCGGTGGCACAGGCGTCGTCGGGCAACTGGTGCGTGGCACATCCGAACGGCGCATTGGCTTGCGTGCCGATATGGACGCCTTGCCGATTGTGGAAGCCACCGGGGTGGCCTGGAGCAGCTGCCACCACGGTGTGATGCATGCCTGTGGTCACGATGGTCACACCGCCATGCTGCTTGCAGCAGCCCAAGCACTGTCCCAAGGCGGTGAGTTTGACGGCACCTTGAACCTGATTTTTCAGCCTGCAGAAGAAGGCGGCGGCGGTGCACTGAAGATGATGGAGGACGGTCTCTTTGAGCGCTTCCCGTGCGACGCCATCTTTGCCATGCACAACATGCCAGGCCACCCCCAGGGCCAGCTGGTGTTTCGCGAGGGTCCCACCATGGCCTCGTCCGACTACGCGACCGTGACACTGACCGGCGTGGGCGGTCACGGTGCAATGCCCCATAAGGCGGCCGATCCCATCGTGGCAGCCTCATCGATCGTGATGGCCTTGCAAACGCTCGTCTCGCGAAATGTGGACCCTCAAGAAGCGGCGGTGGTCACGGTGGGTGCTTTTCAGTCCGGCCAGGCCAACAACGTGATCCCGGCCAGCGCCCGCCTTGAGCTGAGCGTGCGCGCCCTCGACCCGCAAGTGCGCCGCGATCTGGAAAAACGCCTTCACACCATCATCCAGCTGCAGGCCGAAAGCTTTGGCGTGCAGGCCCACATCGACTGGCGCCCCGGTTACGCGGTGCTGGTCAACGACCCTGCCCAGACCCGCCGTGCCTTGCAGGTGGCTCAAAAGCACTTTCCTGCTGAACAGATCACTGCGCAGGGCCCCAAACTGACCGGCAGCGAAGACTTCGCCTTCATGCTCGAACGCGTGCCGGGCAGTTACCTGTTCATCGGCAATGGCAGCGAGGGCGAGCCCGGTGCCTGCATGGTGCACAACCCCGCCTACGACTTCAACGACGACAACATCCGCGTCGGTGCGAACTACTGGATCGCACTCGTGCAGGAAATGCTTTCCCCCAACCCCACCCCCAACTGAAAAAGGAGACAAACCCATGAATGCTCGTATTCGCATCCATTCCCTGATCGCCGGCACTGCGCTGATGGTCACCGGCCTGAGCCAGACCGCCCAGGCCCAAACCACCACCTTGACCATGTCCAGCTGGGTGCCTCCAGCCCACTATGTGGTCAAGGACATCCTGCAGCCCTGGATGGCCGACGTAGAAAAAGCCACGGAAGGCCGTGTCAAGATCAACCTGCTGCCCAAGCCGGTGGGCGCGCCAGCCCAGCACTGGGAACTGGCCCGCAAAGGTGTCGCTGACATCACCTGGGGCAACTTCACCTACGAGCCCGATCGCTTCAAGAGCGTCTGGTTCTCCGAACTGCCCATGATGGGCAGCAACGCCGAGGCCTCTTCGGTCGCCCTGTGGCGAACTTACAGCCAGTTCTTGGCCCGCAACGACGTCTTCAAGGGCGTGACCTTGCTTGGCACCGGTATGCTCGGCGGTGGCCAGTTCCACCACCCTGGCAAAGTGATTGACACACCGGACGACCTCAAGGGTCAAAAAGTGCGTATGGGCGGTCCGATCCAGAAGCGTCTGCTGGAAGACTTGGGTGCCATTCCGGTGGCAGGTCCTGGCACCAAGGCCTATGAACTGCTCGAAGGCGGTGTCATCGATGCATCGCTGCACGCGCTGGAGTCGGTGGTCAATTTCCGCCTGGACGGCAAACTCAAAAACCACACCATCATCCCTGGCGGCCTTTACGACGCGTCATTCTTCATCGCCATGAATGAAGGCAAGTTCAAGAGCCTGTCGGCGGCCGACCAGCAAGCCATCCAGAAGCTCTCTGGTGAAGCGCTCTCGCGCCGCTGGGGCCAGCAGTTTGACAAGCAAAACAAAGAAGCCGAAACCAAACTGCGCGCCAATGGCCACAAGTTTGCCCAGCCCAGCCCTGCGCTGCTGGACAACATCCGCAAGGTGCGCACCGCCATGCTGGCCGAGCTGCACAAGGAAGGTGCCGCCTTTGGCGTGAAAGACCACAACGCCATGGTCGGTTACTACGAACAGCAATACAAGGCCTTGGCCAAGTAAGCCCCCACAGCGGAGTACCAGCAAATGAAACCTTTCAATCAAAGCATTCAGAAGCTTGTCGCAGGCTTGCTGGTACTGCTGCTGTCGGCCATGGTGGCGCTGACCTTCACCGATGTGGTGGGGCGGCGCCTCTTCAACACCCCGGTGTTTGGTGCCAACGACATCACAGAACACCTCATGGCCACCCTGATCTTTGCCGGACTGCCTTTGCTGACGGCTCGGCGCGGCCATCTGAGCATCGACCTGTTTGACCGCTGGCTGTTGCAACCCCAATGGCGTCCCTGGCACAAGCTGGTGGACGTGCTCATTGCAGCCGTGCTCGGGTTGATCGCCTGGGAGTATTACCTGGCCATCGAAGAGGCGCGCACCATCAACGAAATCAGCCCTGCCTTGAGCATTCCGCGGGCCTGGATGTACACCTTCATTGCACTGACCACCGCACTGGCCGCTTTTCTGGCCTTGTTGGCCCCACCCCCACAAGCAGAACATCTCACCGAGGAGAATCCTTCATGACCATTGGCTTGATTTGTCTGGGGCTGGTGCTGTTGCTGGCCTTTTTAAGAGTGCCGCTGGGCATCGCGTTGTTGACCGTCTCGGTGGGCGGCATTGCCGCCATCAACAACCTAGACATCGCCCGCACCTTGCTGCCGATGACGCTGAGCGAAGCGGCGTTTTCCTATGAACTGGCGGTGGTTCCGCTGTTCATCCTGATGGGCAACGTGCTCTCGCGCACCGGCATTTCGGCTGACCTGTTCCGTGCAGCCAACGCCTTTCTGGGCGCGGTGCGCGGGGGTCTGGCACTGGCCACCATGGTCACCTGTGCTGGGTTCAGCGCCGTGTGTGGATCGAGTTTTGCCACGGCCGCCACCATGGCCAAAGTGGCTTACCCGAGCATGAACCAATACGGTTACTCCGACCGTCTGGCTTCTGCCACCATTGCCGCAGGCGGTACCTTGGGCATCTTGATTCCGCCCTCAATCATTCTGATGATCTACGGCATTCTGACTCAGCAAAACATTGGTGAACTCTTCATTGCCGGTGTGCTACCGGGTTTGCTGGGGCTGGCCATGTACATGGGCGTGATTTACCTGATCGCTGTGTTCAAGCCCGAGCACGCCCCGCGTGGCGAGCGTGTCAGCGCCCGCGAACGCTGGGAATCTTTGGCCGGTGTCTGGCCCTTTTTGGCGCTGTTCTTGTTGATCATCGGCGGCTTGTACGTGGGCTGGTTCACGGCCACAGAAGCTGGTGGTATCGGTGCTGGCGTGGCCTTGCTGATTGCCTTGGCGCAACGCCGACTGGGCTGGAGCCGCTTCATGGAGGTCATGAAAGAAACAGCCATGACTTCGGTCATGTTGTATGTGGTGCTGTTTGGCGCCATGATGTTCTCGCAGCTGATCAGCTTCTCCGGACTGGCCGATGAGCTGCTGTCGATGGTGGCTGATTCCGGTTTGTCGCGCACCGGTATTTTGCTGGCCATTTTGGCCGTGTTTCTGCTGCTGGGCTGCGTCATGGATTCGATGGCGATCATCCTGATTTTTGTGCCCTTGTTCACGCCAACTTTGGTGGCGCAAGGCTTTGACCTGGTCTGGTTTGGCATTGTGGTGGTGGTGCTCACCGAAATCGGCCTGATCACTCCCCCCGTGGGCATGAACGTCTTTGTGCTCAAGGCCAATCTGCCCAAAGTGCCCATTGGTGCCATCTTCCGCGGCCTGGTGCCCTTCATCGCCGTGGACGTGTTGCGTCTGGCGGTGATTGTGGCTTTCCCTTCCATTAGCCTTGTGCTGGTGCACTGGATGCGCTGAAGGCCCACCAGCAAGCCAGGCCCTTACCCAGGATGCATGAGGCCGCCCCTTAAGCCCTGGGTGGGTCGGCTGCTGCCAGTCGGCAGAATTTCTGCAAGGTCTGCTTCTAGCCTTTTGAGGTCATCCAAACATAAGACGTTATGTGGGTGATCACAAATCCTGCTCGCCTTCTCGTGTGTCGTCGTCCTCTGACGCAGGAATTTTTTGATCAATCTTTTCCATGTTGTCCAGCAGCTTCAGAAAGTAATGAAGGGTGTGGGCCATGTCACCCATCGAGAAATCCTGCAGAGCCTGCTCGTAATAGGCCTTGATCTTGGGTTGCGCCAGATCCATCCAGACATGACGACCCGACTCGGTCATCACCACCAAACGCGAGCGGCGGTCACGCCCATCGGTGCTCATCTCGATGTGGCCATCTCGCGTCATCCGGGTGATCAGGCCTGACAAGTTTTGCCGGCTGACCATCAGATAGCGCGCCAACTCCCCCACGCCCATGCCTTGCGCCGCCTCGGGCCGCGACAGCGCACCTAGCACCGCCCATTGCTGCGTGGTCAGGCCTTCGTCCTGAACTGCGCGGCTGCCGGTTTTATGCAACATGTTGGCACACTGATACAGCTTGAAGAAAATTCGATTAGCAAGTTCCATGCGAGCGTCTTTGGTTTGTGGCATAGGGAAAACGATAGGTTATTGAACACGAAAAAGACTTGAAGTGGAACGTGGGAAAACCCTAAAATAAGACAACATATTGACATATGTTCAATATCTAGAAATTTCCAAACCATTTCAAATCACGGAGAAAAACATGAAAGACCTCAAAGGCAAAACAGCGATTGTGACCGGTGGCGGTGGCGGTATTGGCGGGGCCACTTGCCGCCGTTTTGCCGAAGAAGGCGCTCAGGTTGCGGTGTTCGACATGAACCTGGAAGCCGCCCAGAAAGTCGCTGACGGCATCGTGGCCGCTGGTGGCAAGGCTCAGGCTTTTGCTTGCAACATCACCGACCGAGCCCAGGTCGATGCGGCCGTGGCGGCTGCTGAGGCTCAGCTGGGCCCCATTGACATTCTGGTCAACAACGCGGGCTGGGACATCTTCAAGCCCTTCACCAAAACCGTGCCCGCCGAGTGGGACAAGCTGATCGCCATCAACCTCACGGGCGCTTTGCACATGCACCACGCCGTGTTGCCTGGCATGGCCGCACGCGGCGCTGGCCGCATCGTCAACATCGCTTCGGACGCGGCCCGTGGCGGCTCGTCTGGTGAAGCCGTTTACGCCGCTTGCAAGGGCGGCCTGGTCGCGTTGTCCAAAACCCTGGCACGCGAACACGCCCGCCACAACATCACCGTCAACGTGGTCTGCCCTGGCCCGACCGACACCGCCTTGTTAGCCGGTTTTGCCGAAGGCGCTTCCAACCCCGAAAAACTCATGGACGCTTTCAAGAAGGCCATCCCGCTGGGCCGCCTGGGCCAGCCCGATGACTTAGCCGGTGCCATCGTTTTCCTGAGCAGCGCCGACTCTGCCTTCATCACCGGCCAAGTCCTCAGCGTCTCGGGCGGCCTGACCATGCACGGCTAATCCATCACCCCCATTCAACCGGAGAAACACATGCAATTCGAAGACATCCTGTACGAAAACCGCAACGGCGTGGCCTGGATCACGATCAACCGCCCCGACAAGATGAACGCCTTTCGCGGCACCACCTGCGACGAAATCATCAAGGCCCTGAACAAGGCGGGCTATGACCGCGACATCGGCTGCATCGTGCTGGCCGGCGCCGGTGACCGCGCGTTTTGCACGGGTGGCGACCAGTCGGCCCACGACGGCAACTACGACGGCCGCGGCACGATTGGCCTGCCGATGGAAGAGCTGCACACCGCCATCCGCGACGTACCCAAGCCGGTGATCGCCCGCGTGCAAGGCTTTGCGATCGGTGGCGGCAACGTGTTGTGCACCATCTGCGACCTGACCATCTGTTCTGACAAAGCCATCTTCGGCCAGGTCGGCCCCAAGATGGGCTCGGTCGATCCCGGCTACGGCACCGCCTTTTTGGCGCGTGTGGTCGG
>JBIKHW010000389.1:0-3213 GCA_044361935.1 Limnohabitans sp.
GCCTGTTCACTTACCGACCCTACTGCGATGGCTGCCAGGCTTGCCAGCCTTTGCGGGTGCAGGTTCACGCCTTCAAGCCCGACCGCAGCCAGCGCCGCGCTTGGCAGGCCCACAGCCATTTGCAGGTGCGTGTGCTCGACTTGCAGTACGACGCCGAGCATTACGCGCTGTATTTGCGCTATCAGAACACGCGTCACCCGGGCGGCGGCATGGACCAAGACAGCGTCGACCAGTACACCCAATTTCTGCTCCAAAGCCGTGTGAACTCGCGGATTGTGGAATTCAGAAACCCAGGTGTTGGCGAGGGGCTGGGAGAGCTGAAAATGGTCAGCATTGTGGACGTGCTCAACCATGGTTTGTCGGCCGTCTACACGTTTTACGAACCCAATGAAGCAGCCAGCTTTGGCACCTATGGCGTTCTCTGGCAAATCCAGCAAGCGGCCCAACTGGGGCTGCCCTATGTTTACCTGGGTTACTGGATCGATGGCAGCCCGAAAATGAATTACAAATCCCGCTTCAAGCCTTGCGAACTTCGGGTCCAGGGTCAGTGGCAGCCTTTTGAATAAGGGTGCATTTTTTAGCCTCATGACAAGTGAAGACCTCTGGTTCGTTGCCACTGAACCCATCATCTCGATTTCACAGTGTAAAATGAACCGTCTTGGCAGTACACGATGAAAAAAGACCCCGCCCTCACGACCGCGCCCACCATCCAGGTGATTGAACGCATGTTCACCCTGATCGATGTTCTGGCGTCCCGCGAAGAAGCCATCTCGCTCAAGGAGATCAGTCAAAGAACAGGGCTGCATCCCTCCACAGCGCACCGCATCCTCAACGACTTGGCCACTGGCCGTTTTGTGGACCGCCCGGAGGCAGGCAGCTACCGCTTGGGCATGCGTTTGCTGGAGTTAGGAAACATGGTCAAGGGCCGTCTCAATGTGCGCGACGCAGCCTTGGCGCCTATGCGTGATTTGCACAAACTCATTCAGCAGCCAGTCAACTTGAGCATGCGCCAAGGTGATGAAATCGTCTACATCGAACGCGCCTACAGCGAACGCTCTGGCATGCAGGTGGTGCGTGCCATTGGCGGGCGGGCACCTTTGCACTTGACGTCAGTAGGCAAGCTCTTTTTGGCCGCTGACGACCCCTTGCGGGTGCGCTCTTATGCCACGCGCACCGGGCTGGCTGGCCAAACACGCAACAGCATCACACAACTGCAAGTGCTCGAAAGAGAACTCTCCCGCGTCAACCAATCCGGGTTTGCGCGGGACAATGAAGAGTTGGAGTTGGGGGTGAGATGCATCGCCGCAGGCATCTACGACGATCAGGGCAAATTGCTGGCTGGTCTGTCCATCTCGGCCCCAGCTGATCGCATGGATGAAAGCTGGCTGCCCAAGTTACAGGAAACCGCCAAAGCGATTTCAGAAACCCTGGGCTACCACGAAGTGCGCTGAGAGCCTGATGACTGCAGCCTTGAGAGCAGTCTCAGCTTGGCCTTTGAGCCACTGTTTCAAAAGATCGGTTGTCCAAGGACGACTTTTGCTCTAACCACTTACGCACGCGTTCGGCATCTCCCATGCGACTCAATTTACCCGCTGAATCCAGAAAGACCATGATCAAATTTCGGCCCGCCACTTGGGCTTGCATCACGAGACAACGTCCAGCCTCTGAGATGTAACCGGTCTTTTGCAGGCCAATGTCCCACTGAGGGCTTTTCACCAAGCCGTTGGTGTTGTTGTATTGCAGTGTTCTGCTGCCCACCGCGACCTCACGACCGTGCGAAGTTGACAACTCCCGCAGCATGGGCTCGTTGTAGGCTTTGGCCGCAAGAACAGCCAAGTCATTGGCGCTCGACTGGTTTTGGCTGGACAGACCCGTAGGTTCCACATAGCGGGTGTCATTCATGCCCAAAGTCCTGGCCCGCTGGTTCATGCGGGTGACAAACACATCCATACCGCCCGGGAAAGTGCGCCCCAAAGCATGGGCTGCGCGGTTTTCACTGGACATCAAGGACAAGTGCATCAATTCACCCCGACTGAGCTCGGTGCCCACAGCCAAGCGCGAAGAACTCCCTTTTTCCGTGTCCACGTCCGCCTGGGTGATACGAATGCGTTCTTCCATGGGCAAGTTGGCCTCGGCAACAACCAAGCCTGTCATCAACTTGGTCAAGGATGCAATCGGCAAGACCGCATGGTCATTTTTGCTGTAAAGCACTTCCTGGGTCTCTTGGTCGACCACCAAAGCCACACTCGAGTGCAGACCCAGGGCATCGTAAGTGGCGTGCAGGCCAGCCATTTGACCGAAAGATGCGCGTATGGGTCGCGCATTTTGGCTAGCCTTAAGTGGTCTTGCATTACGAGCAGCTTTGGCCGTTTGTGCTTTGAGACCAGAAGAATTGGCGGTTTGTTTTTTTAGGGCTGTTGAGTTTTTGGCGCTTTGTGCTTTGCGCGGCCCTACCGACTTTTCTGTGCTCTTTTTGTTGCTTTGTGCTTTTGAAGGCACCTGTTTGCCATTTTGCGCATAAGCCAAACTCAACTGCCCGGACACGATCGTGATCAGACCGATGGTGAGGGCCAAAACAGCGATGCGAAACCAAGATTTGGGCGATGGAAAAATGGCAACGAGTTTCAACGGCTTGTCCTGAAGGTCGGATTTGGCTAAATGTGTATTAGAGTGTATCCAAATAAAAAAGTCACGCAAGAACAATGACTTACGCGACTTTTATAAAGCAATTAATTACCTATTTGGTATTCATTCTAACCTTGTGCAGCCACCCGATCCGCTTTGCTTTGTAATTTATTGAGAGCACTCAGGTAGGCTTTGGCCGAGGCCACAACGATGTCCGGGTCAGAACCAACCCCGTTGACCACACGTCCACTGTTTTGCAGTCGCACCGTGACTTCGCCTTGGCTTTCGGTCGAACCGCTGATGGCGTTGACCGAATACAGAACCATTTCGGCACCGCTCTTGATGTGTGACTCGATCGCTTTGAGCGAGGCATCCACCGGCCCATTGCCATCCGACTGGGTTTGCACCTCTTTGCCGGCCACCGTGAACACCACGGAGGCATGGGGACGCTCGCCCGTCTCGCTGTGCTGAGACATGGAGACAAAGCCGTATTGCTCTTTTTCAGCAGTCACGCTCTCGTCGCTGACCAAGGCCAGAATGTCTTCGTCAAAAATTTCGCTCTTGCGGTCGGCCAATTCCTTGAACTTG
>JBIKHW010000080.1:0-10497 GCA_044361935.1 Limnohabitans sp.
AGTTGGCCACCCGCATCGCCACCAACGCACCGCTCACCAACTTTGCGCTTACACACGCCATGCCGCGAATTGCCGAGCAACCCGCAGACCACGGCCTGTTCACCGAAGCCCTGATGGCTTCGATTGCCCAAGCCGCACCAGAGGCCAAAGCCCGTGTGCGCGCCTTCCTTGAAGGCAAGGCGGCCAAGGTGCAAAAAAGCTGAACCGGAGACGCGCATGAACGCCCCCCAATTCCGCCCGCTCAAATTTGGCGTGACCCGTGTCAGCCTGCGCGACGGCGAGCCCGGCACGCGCTACCTGCAAGCCGATCAGGCGCTGCAGGCGTTTCCGGATCGCCTGACCGACCGCCTGCAGCACTGGGCGCACACCAAGCCCCATCAGACCTTCATGGCCCGTCGCGTGAAAAATACCGATGGCACGTTGGGCGACTGGCGGCACATCACTTATGCACAGGCCTGGCAAACATCGCGCAGCATTGCGCAAAGCGTGATTGACCGGGGCCTGAGCGCTGAGCGCCCGGTGGTCATCCTGAGTGAAAACAGCCTCGAGCACGCCTTGCTGGCCCTGGGTTGCCTGATTGCAGGTGTGCCCTTTGTGCCCACCTCGCCTCCCTACTCTCTGGTTAGCGTGGACTTCGACAAACTCAGACATGTGTTGCGCACCGTCACGCCCGGCATGGTGTTTGCCTCGGACGCTCGCTATGCCAAAGCCATCGCCGCCACCGTGGGGGACGACATGGAAGTGGTGATGTGTGAAGGCGCTGTGCCCGGCCGCACGGTCACGGCTTTTGACAGCCTGTGCGCCACCGCCGCCACGCCCGCAGTGGATGCCGCCATGGCCGCCACCGGCCCCGACACCATCGCCAAGTTTTTGTTCACCAGCGGCTCCACCAAGCTGCCCAAGGCCGTCATCAACACCAACCGCCTGTGGTGCGCCAACCAACAACAAATGGCGCAGTCCATGCCCGTGCTGGCCGAGCAAGAACTGGTGCTGGTCGACTGGCTGCCCTGGAACCACACCTTCGGCGGCAACCACAACTTTGGCATGACAGTGTTCCACGGCGGCACCCTCTACATCGACGACGGCAAGCCCACACCCGCGCTGATGCACGAGACCTTGCGTAACCTGCGCGAGATCGCACCCACCGTGTATTTCAACGTGCCCACCGGTTTTGAAGCGATTGCCCAAGCCATGCAACACGACGAGCAGCTGCGCAAAACGCTACTGTCTCGCGTTCAAATGTTTTTCTACGCTGGCGCCGCTTTGGCCCAGCCCATCTGGGACAGCCTGTATGCCAGCCAAGAGCGTGAAGTGGGCGAGCGGATTGTCATGGGCACGGGCCTGGGCATGACCGAGTCCGGCCCATTTGGCATCTTCGTGACCAACCCCTTTGTACAAGCGGGCGACCTGGGTGTGCCCACGCCCGGCCTGGAGCTCAAACTGGTGGACACCGATGGCAAAACCGAGGTGCGCTACCGGGGCCCCAACATCACCCCCGGCTACTGGCGCAATGCGCAAGAGACCACCGGCGCTTTCGACGAAGAAGGCTTCTTCAAGACCGGCGACGCGGTCAAGTGGATCGACGAAAGCGATGTGCACCTGGGCTTGAAATTTGACGGCCGCATTGCCGAAGACTTCAAGTTGGCCACCGGCACCTTTGTGAGCGTGGGCCCGCTGCGTGCCAAGATCATTGCGGCGGGCGCCCCCTACATCCAAGACGCGGTGCTGACCGGCATCAACCTGAAAGAAGTCGGGGCCATGATTTTCCCGACACCGGCGGTGCGCACATTGAGCGGCCTGCCCGCTGATGCGCCGCTGGCCGAGGTGCTGGCCTCGGCCCCGGTGCAGGCCAAGTTTCAAGAGATCGTCAACACCCTGGCCCGCAGCGCCACAGGCAGCGCCAACCGCATTGCCCGTTTGTGCCTGTTGGCTGAACCACCCACGATTGACAAGGGCGAGATCACCGACAAGGGCTCGATCAACCAGCGATCCGTGTTGGCCCACCGCGCGGCCACTGTGGCGGCTTTGCACGAGGGCACGCTGGCCCACATCCTCCAACCCCAATGACCCCATGTCGCCGCCCACACGGATGGACTGCGACACAACACTGAAAGAACTGACATGAGCGCCAAAGGATTTTTCAACGCGTTTGCCGATGTGTGGATGCACGAGGGTGTGCGCACACCCATGGTCGATTACTGCGGCGCTTTGGGCCACATATCTCCCACCGACTTGGGCATCAAGGCTGCCCGTGAAGCTTTGAAACGGGCAGGCATCGCCCCCAACGAGATCGGCTCAGTGATCACCGGCAACATGGCGCCTGGTGACTTTGACCAGTTTGTTCTGCCCCGTCACATTGGTCTTTATGCCGGAGTGCCACAAGAAGTACCCGCCATCATGGTGCAGCGCATCTGCGGCACCGGCTTTGAGCTGTTTCGCCAAGCGGGCGAACAAATCCAAGCGGGCGTGTGCGAGGCCGCGCTGGTGGTCGGCACCGAGAGCATGACGCGCAACCCGATCGCCGCCTTTGACCACCGCACTGGCTTCAAACTGGGCTCCCCTGTGGGCTTCAAGGACTTCATGTGGGAAGCCCTGAAAGACCCGGCCGCAGGCATCAACATGATCCAGACCGCCGAAAACTTGGCTAAAAAATACAAGATCACCCGAGAAGAGGTGGACCAGTTCGCATCCGACTCGTTTGCCAAAGCCGTGGCCGCGCAGGCCGCAGGTTTTCATGCGGGCGAAATCGTGCCCGTGGTCACTGAAAAGTTTGAGTTGGAAGGCTACATCGCTCGCGGCATCAAGCTGCAAGGCAAAGTGACCGAAGTCAACGCGGACACCCACCCGCGCATCTCCCCAGCCGATGTCTTGGGCAAACTCCGGCCCGTCTATGAAGGCGGCGTTCAAACCGGTGGCAACAGCTCCGCATTGGTCGAGGCAGCGGCGGCCTGTGTGGTCACCTCAGGCGCCTATGCCAAAGCCAATGGCAAGAAACCTTTGGCCCGCGTGGTCGCCGCAGCCGCTGTGGGCGTGCCGCCCGAAATCATGGGCATTGGCCCCGCGCCTGCGATTCGCTTGCTGCTCGAGCGCACGGGCCTGGAGCTGTCCGACATTGGCCGCTTCGAAATCAACGAAGCACAGGGCGCACAAACCCTGGCCGTGGGCCGCGAGTTGGGGCTGGACATGTCCAAGCTCAACGTCAATGGCGGCGCGATCGCGCTGGGACACCCCTTGGCTGCGACTGGCGTGCGCCTCACCATCACGCTGGCACGAGAGCTGCAACGCAGCGGTTTGCGTTACGGCATCTCGAGCGCCTGTGTGGGCGGTGGGCAAGGCATTGCGCTGCTGATCGAGAACCCCGAAGCGGTCTGAATATCACCCAACCTTTTGAAAGACACACCATGAACATCCAAGGACAAGCAGCACTGGTCACCGGCGGTGGCTCGGGACTGGGCGAGGCTACAGCCCGCGAACTGGCAAGGCTCGGCGCCAAGGTCGCGGTGCTCGACCTGAACATGGCCAACGCCGAGCGTGTGGCAGCCGAGATTGGCGGTGTGGCGGTGCACTGCAACGTGAGCGATGCAGACAGCATGCAGCATGCCATCGACACCGCTGCAGCCGCCCACGGCCCCGCCCGCATCCTGATGCAGATCGCAGGCATCGGCACCGCCAAGCGCGTGGTCGGCAAAGACGGCAACGCCGCACCGCTGGACGAATTTGCCAAGGTCATCAACGTGAATCTGATCGGCACTTACAACGCAGCGCGTTTGTTTGCTGCAGCCTGCGCCAAGCTCGACACCATGGAAGATGGTGCGCGTGGCGTGATTGTCTTCACCGCCTCGGTCGCGGCCTTTGACGGGCAAGTGGGTCAACAGGCCTACAGCGCCTCCAAGGCCGGCGTGGTGGGCATGACACTGCCCATGGCCCGCGACTTGGCGCAGCACGGCATCCGCGTGTGCACCATCGCGCCCGGCCTGTTCAAGACACCCCTGTTGGCCAGCTTGCCCGAGCCCATACAACAGTCCCTGGCTGCCAGCATCCCATTCCCTGCCCGCCTGGGCAAGCCCAGCGAATTTGCCGAGCTGGCCTGCCACATCGTGCACAACGATCACCTGAACGGCGAAGTCATCCGCCTCGATGGTGCTTTGCGCATGGCTCCCCGCTGAAAGCTTGCCCATGTCAAAAACTGTTGTCTACGACGTGCAAGTGGTGTTCGGTGACTGCGACCCCGCAGGCATCGTCTTCTTCCCCAATTTTTCCAAATGGATGGACGCGTCCTCGCTGAACTTCTTCATGAAGTGCGGCATCTTGCCCTGGCGTGAGCTGGTCAAGACACGCGGCATCATCGGCACGCCACTCTTGGAAATCAACACCAAATTCATCCACCCTGCCACTTACGGTGAAACCATCCAGGTGCACACCAGCGTGCAGGAATGGCGCGAGAAAGTGTTTGTGCACAAGCATGTGGTGATGCGCGGCGACACGGTGTTGTGTGAAGGCACCGAAGTGCGTGCCTTTTGCATCAAGCACCCCGATGATCCGGACCGCATCAAAGCCATACCTGTGCCCGAAGACATCAAGGCTTTGTGCAGCTGATGTGTTCCATTGAATCTTTTGACCCAACCCTGGTTTTTTTACCAAACCCTAGAGGAGATAAACATGACCAACCGTCGTGAATTCATTCAATCCACCATTGGCGCTGCCATTTTGGGCAGCACCGCTTTCCAACAAGCCTGGGCGCAAAGTGGCTTGCCCATTGAGCAAGTCAAAGTGCTCTACGGCTTCCCACCCGGCAGCTCGGGCGACATCTGCGCCCGCCGTGTGGCCGAGAAATTTGGCGGCACGCCTTACAGCAAAAACGCCGGCATCATCGACAGCAAGCCTGGTGCAGGCGGTCAAATTGCTTTGAACTTGCTCAAGAGTGCCCCGGCCGACGGCTCGGTCTTGGCCATGACCCCGTTCTCTGCCATCTCCCTCTATCCACACATCTTCAAGAACTTGCAGTACAAGCCCTTTGAAGACTTCACCCCCGTGGGCACCGCCTCCATGATCCACCACGGTTTTGCCGTGGGTCCCATGGTGCCGGCCAGTGTGAAGAACGTGAAAGACTTCATCGTCTGGGCCAAGGCCAACCCCGCGCAAGCCAGCTACGGCTCGCCCGCTGCAGGCTCCACACCCCACTTCATTGGCGCCTTGCTCGGTCTGAACCAGAACTTCGAGTTCAAGCATGTGCCTTACCGTGGCTCGGTGCCCGGTGTGACCGACGTGGTCGGCGGCCAGATCGCTTGCATGTTCACCCCACACGGCGATTTCATTGCCAACCACAAGGCCGGCAAGATGCGCATCTTAGCGACCTCGGGTAAAACACGTTCGCCTTTTGTGCCCGACGTGGCCACCTTTGCCGAGCAAGGCTTCCCCGAGCTGACTGTGGAAGAGTGGTTTGGCTTTTACGCCCCCGCCAAAACTCCGGCCAACGTGGTGCAAGCGGCCAACATGGCGATCAATGCCGCCCTCAAAGACAAGGGCGTGCTGGACGCTTTGACTGTGGTGGGTTTGATTCCTTTTGGAGGCTCTTCCGCTGACCAGCTCAAGAGCTCGCAAGTGGAACTCGAACGCTGGGGTCCACTGATCAAACGCATCGGCTTCAGCGTGGACTCCTGATCTCTCAGCCAACGCTGAATGAAACACCTCGATGGCCCTTGCGCTACAAGCGACACCATGGCCATCGAGGTGTTGTCTTTGACATCCATCACGGCCTGCCAGAGGTCCAAACTGGTTTTTTGATTTTCAATTCTTCAGACAGTGCAACCACGACGCACTGTCATGCACCAAATAAGAGGGGCTGACATGACGATCCGACTGATAGCTTTGGGAAGTTTATTGTGGCTGACAGGCTGCGCCGACGGCTTGACGACCCAAGCACCCGCCAGCTTGCCCCCCGCACGAAGCGGTTCTTTGTTGCAGTGTGATGAACTGCGTGACCAGTTCAAATATGCAGCAACACGCATTGAGTCGACCGAGTTGGTTCAGGCCGGGGTGGTGCGCACCGGTCCACAACCCACTGCTGTCACGGCTTACCAAACAGGCAACCACTGTTTGATCAAGGGCAAAATGCATGAGCGTCAAGGTGCCGATGGGCAGCCTTATGCGATTGGCTTTGAAATGCGCTTGCCCAAAGAATGGAACGGGCGCTTTTTCTACCAGGCCAATGGCGGCTTGGATGGTGTCGTTCAGCCCGCGCTGGGCGCCTTGGGTGGGGGACCTTTGACTGGCGCACTCGCGCAAGGTTTCGCCGTCATCAGCTCCGACGCAGGACACAACCCCAGACAAAACCCCTATTTTGGTTCTGAGCCGCAGGCACGTCAAGACTATGGCTACACCGCCGTGGGCAAACTCACCCCCATGGCCAAGGAATTGATCAAAACGGCCTATGGAAAATTGCCTGACCGCTCCTACATTGCGGGTTGCTCCAACGGCGGCAGACACACCTTGGTGGCCGCTTCGCGCTATGCAGAGCAGTTTGACGGCTACTTGGCAGGCGCACCGGGCTACCGTTTGCCCAACGCCGCCTTGGCCCAACTTTGGGGCTCTTCCTTGTGGAACAGCTTGGCGCCCGCAGGCCCGACGGTGAACCACCCGTTCAATCCCAATTTAAAGTTCCCCGACATTGGCGCTGGCTTCAACGCGGATGACCGACAGGTCTTGGCCCGTGCTGTTTTGGCCAAATGCGATGCCATCGATGGCGCCACCGACGGCATGGTTCAAGACGTGGCGGCTTGCCAAAAAACGTTTGACGTGCATAAGGACATCCCCAATTGCACGGCCGGGCGTGACGGAAAGTGCTTGAGTGTGATGCAAAAAAATGTCATCGCTCAAGTCTTCAAAGGGGGGCAAACCACCACTGGCGCTCCTTTGTACAGCCCATTTCCATACGACCCGGGTGTCTCTGGCGCCAACTGGGCCACTTGGAAATTTGTGTTTTCGCAAGCCCTGGACCCAGGTGCCTTGAGCCATGTGTTCACCAGCCCCAAGCGTGACGTCAAGGCTTTTGATACGGATTACGACAATTTGTATGCCGGTATTTTTGCCAAACCTCCTGGGTTCACTGAAAGTGCCGACGAAACCATCACGCCCTTGAATCATGCAAAACCCGCCAACATGAAACAGGTTCAAGAGCGCGGCGCCAAGGTGTTGCTGTACCACGGTGTGAGTGACCCGGTTTTTTCTGAAACCGACACCCGTGCTTGGGTGGATCGTGTGGCCAAAGAAGTGCCCAACAGTGCCAATTTTGTGCGCCACTTCCCCATTCCCGGCATGAACCATTGCAGCGCAGGCCCCGCGACAGACCAGTTTGACGCCCTCACGCCTTTGGTGGCTTGGGTGGAGCAAGGCCTTGCCCCTGAGCGCATCACCGCCCAAGTGCGCGGGGCCGGTAATGCCGGAGGTGTGAACGCCGAGTTGCCCGCCAACTGGAGCGCACAACGCACTCGCCCTCTGTGTGCCTACCCCACAGTCGCCAAATACAAGGGCCAGGGTTCACTGGAAAATGCCGACAGTTTCACTTGCCAATAAAGCGGTGACTTGACCCTGAATCCTTGTTTTTGAAATCGACCATGAACGCCTACCACCCCCGCACCGACGACATGCAGTTTTTGTTGTCCCGCGTCCTGAACGCACCCGCCCAACTGCAAGCCCTGCCTGTTTTTGCCGAGGTGGACGCAGAACTGATGCAGCAAGTGCTGGATGAAGCGGGTAAGTTCGTGGGCGAAGTCGTCGCCCCGCTCAACCGCGATGGCGACGAAATCGGTGCGCAGTGGAAAGACGGCGTGGTCACCATGCCGCCGGGCTTCAAAGCGGCCTATCAAGCTTTTTGGCAAGCGGGCTGGCCCGCGCTGGCGGCCAACGCCAAAGACGGCGGTCAAGGCCTGCCCAGTGTGCTCGAAGCCATGCTCTACGAAATGCTGTCGGCTGCCAACCACGGCTGGACCATGGCGCCGGGCTTGCTGCACGGCGCTTACGAGTGCATCAAGCACCACGCGAGTGACGAACTCAAAGCGCTGTATCTGGACAAAGTCGCCACCGGCGAATGGCTGGCCACCATGTGCCTGACCGAGCCGCATGCAGGTTCTGACCTGGGCCTGGCCCGTACCAAGGCCATGCCCCTGCCCGATGGAAAGTACGCCGTGAGCGGTACCAAGATTTTCATCTCCGGCGGCGAACACGACCTGACCGACAACATCGTGCACCTGGTGCTGGCCCGCCTGCCCGACGCGCCGCCCGGCCCCAAAGGCCTGTCGCTGTTCCTGGTGCCCAAGTTCTACCCGGACGGCTCACGCAGCCGCGTGCACTGCGACCGCATCGAAGAAAAAATGGGCCTGCACGGGAGCCCCACCTGCGTGATGCGATTTGACGAAGCGGTCTCTTCAATCGTGGGCGAGCCGGGCAAAGGCTTGGGCGCGATGTTTGTGATGATGAACGCCGCCCGCTTGCATGTGGCCTTGCAGGGCATTGGCCTCTTGGACGCCGCTTGGCAAAAAGCCGATGCCTACGCACAAGAGCGCCGCCAGATGCGTGCGCCGGGCAAAGGCAAAAGCGCGGGCGAAGCCGACCTGATTGGCGAGCACCCCGCCATGCGCCGAATTCTGGACACGCAGCGGGCCTGGGTCGATGCCGGTCGCGTGCTGGCCTACCGCACGGCGATGGAACTCGATCTCATCAAACACAGCCCCGACCCTGACACACAAGCCGCCGCCCAGCGCTGGTGCGCCTTGGTCACGCCGGTCATGAAATCGGTGTTCACCCACCAGGCCTTTCACGGCGGCAGCGACTGCCTGCAGGTGTTTGGCGGCCACGGCTACGTGCGCGAATGGGGCATTGAGCAGATCGTGCGCGACGCCCGCGTGGCTATGATTTACGAAGGCACCAACGAGATCCAGGCCATTGACCTTTTGGTTCGCAAAGTGCTGGCCGATGGCGGCACGGGCATGAACGCGCTGCTGGACACCATTGCAGCCAACCTGCCGGCAGGTGCCAAAGCCAGCAAAGCCCACACACCCGCACAGGCACGCGTCCAGACCCTGCGTGCCATCACGCAACAAATCGTGCAGGCTGCGCCCAAAGACGCAGCGCTGGCCTACCGGGTGGCCGACGACTATTTGCGCGCCGTGGCGCTGGTGCTGATGGACTGGGCCTGGCTGCGCATCGAAGCGGGCGTGGACGCCAGCACACCCCATGCGGATACGCGTTGGAGGGACCCGGCCCAGGCGATGCGCAGCTGGGTGCTGCCTGAATTCCAGATGCGCAGCTTCATCATCGTGCAGCAGTGCGTGGCGGCATAATTTCGCCCTCATCCTAGTGCTGCCATGCCCCGTCAACCTACCCCACCACGACCGCTGAAAACCCCGGGACCCGAAGTCACTGCGTCTGGCGCATCCGTGCCGGAAGCCCCGCTTGAACCTCAGCCCGCCAAGGCTCGCCGAACGCGTGCTTCACGCGCCAAGCCCGATGCCCTTACAGTGGACACGGTGGACTCGAGTTATTTGCAAACGCTGATGGGCTACAACGCCCGCCGCGCTGCGCTGAGCATCATTGAGCTTTTTTTGGAGCGACTGGCCCCTTATGGTTTGAAGCCCGTGGATTTTTCGGTGATGTCCACCATTGGCCACAACCCGGGCGTCACTTCACGCCAGCTGTGCGCCACGCTCAACCTCTTGCCCCCCAATCTGGTGGGCCTGATCCAGTCACTCGAATCGCGCGGCTTGATCGAACGCAAGCCGCACCCCCATGATGGGCGTGCCGTGGGTCTGCACGCCACCCCCAAAGGCCAGGCCTTGATGGCGCAAGCCGAACGAACGGCCACCGAGCTCGAAATCGAAAAAACCGCCAAGCTCACGCCAGCACAGCGCAAAACACTGCTGGCCTTGCTGCAAAAAATTTACCTTTGACCGCGCTCGGCCAAGAAAATGTCGATGCGGCGGTTGCGTGCACGCCCCTCGGCGGTGCCGTTGTCGGCCAAAGGCTCGCGTGAACCGCGGCCGTCGATGCTCATGCGGCTGCTGTTCACGCCCCGGCCAACCAGGTAGTCACGGGCGCTTTGGGCTCGGTTGACCGAAAGCGGGTTGTTGATGGCATCGCTGCCGGTGCTGTCGGTGTGTCCCACGATACGCACTTCCATGCTGGTTTGCTGGCTCAGGCCTTGCGCAAACTGGTCCAGGATGGGGCGCAGATTGGGCTTGATGTCAGCGCGTCCGGTATCAAAAGAAATGTCGTTCGGGATACTCAGCTTCAGTTGGTTGTCCGCTGTTTGTGTGACCACCGTACCTGTACCGGCCGTGGCCTGCTCCATGGCGCGCTTTTTGTCTTCCATCTGCTTGGACCAGATGTACCCCCCCAAGGCCCCGAGACCCGCACCAATGGCGGTGGATTTGCTGTCGCGCCCCAAGATTTGTCCTGCAACGGCACCAATCACGGCACCTGTTCCGGCCCCTTTTTGCTCTT
>JBIKHW010000390.1:0-3210 GCA_044361935.1 Limnohabitans sp.
CGGCATTGCAGCGACCGTCATGCTCGGCTTGCTGTTTGGCCTGCTGGGAGTTCTCTTGGCAGCTCCAGCCATGATCGCGCTCAGGGTGGAGGGCCTCTACATCAAAGGGGTGCTTGAAGAAGCTGGCTGATCATCTGCAGTGGGATGATCAAAATTGCCTGCAATGAGTACGACGGAAAATGAGCTCGTCACCAACAACTAAAGCGGCCAGATGCTCATGAACGGGTTTTTACGGATCAGACCACAGCCGAACGGCGGATCTTTTAATAAACCGTTCGCCATACCCAAAAAAAAAGCACCGAGCGTTTCCGCTAAGTGCTTGATTTCCTACCAAATTTGGTAGGCGCGACTAGATTCGAACTAGCGACCCCCACCATGTCAAGGTGGTGCTCTAACCAACTGAGCTACGCGCCTGCTAAGCCTTGAATTATAGCGTCAAAAATTGCCTTTTCAGGGAACGTTTCAATAAGACGTGTTTACCGCCTTCTTGCTGCCCTCACTCCTTTGACGCTGCGCACCATTCCCAGCACCTTGCTCAGGCGGAAGGCGTCGCCAATCTCCACCGTAAAAGTCATCCAAGCCGTACCTTTGACAGATTGGGTTTGCACGCCAATCACGTTCATCTTTTCTTTGGCAAACACTTCGGAGATGTCACGCAGCAGGCCTTGGCGGTCAAAGGCCTCCACCGCCACGTCCACCGGGTAGACCGAGGCATCGGCCCCTTTGTTTTCGCCCCAACGGACTTCGATCACGCGCTCGCCGTGGCGTGCGACCAGTTCGCGAAAGTTGCTGCAGTCCTGGCGGTGGATGCTGACGCCTTTGCCGCGCGTCACAAATCCACTGATCAGATCGGGCGGAGCAGGTTTGCAGCAGCGCGAGAGCTGCGTGAGCAAAGAATCCACCCCCACCACCAGCACGCCAGAGGGTGATTTGCGGGCCACAGCACCTTTGAACTTCTTGTGCAGGTATTCGTCGGCTTCTGGCGCAGGCTCTGGCGGGTTGAGCAAAACCTCGATGTTGCGCAGCGAATACTCGTCCTTGCCCACCACCTCAAACAGGTCATCGGCCGATTTGAAGCCCAGCTGGCTGGCCAGCTCTTCCAAGCGGATCGAGGTGCGCCCCAAGCGCTGCAGGGATTTCTCGACAGCCTCTCGCCCACGGGCGACGGTTTCAGCCATCACTTGTGCGTTGAACCAGGCGCGCACTTTGGCCCGCGCACGGGGGCTGGCCAAAAAGCCCAACTCGGGGTTGAGCCAATCGCGCGAAGGACCGCCCTCCTTGATGGCGGTGATCTCCACCGTCTGGCCGTTGGTCAGCTGGGTGTTCAGCGGCACCATGGACCCATCCAATTTGGCGCCCCGGCAGCGGTGGCCCAAGTTGGTGTGCACCGTGTAGGCAAAGTCGATGGGTGTGGCGCCTTGCGGCAGCTCGACCACCGCGGCGTCGGGGGTCAGCACATAGATGCGGTCGTCAAACAAGCCGCTGCCAGGCGTGCTGGCTTGGGCTGCTCCGGACAGGTCGCGCTCCCAGGCCAGCAGCTGGCGCAGCACGGCGATTTTGGTGTCGTATTCGCTGGTGGCCGACACCCCGGCATAGCCTTTGGTGCCCGCTTCTTTGTAGGCCCAGTGAGCGGCCACACCATTCTCGGCATGGTCGTGCATGGCCTGGGTGCGAATTTGCACCTCGATCGGGCCACCATCGGTATCACGCACCACGGTGTGCAGCGACTGGTAGCCGTTGGCTTTGGGCTTGGCAATGTAGTCGTCAAACTCCTCGGCGATCGGCATAAAATGTTCGTGTACCCAGCTGAGCGCTTGGTAACAATCGGCCACGCCCGGCACCACCACACGCAGCGCCCGGATGTCGAACACGCGCTCAAAAGGCAGTGACTTGCCGCGCATTTTGCGCACGATGCTGTAGATGTGCTTGGGCCGCCCATCGACTGAAGCCGCGATGCCCTGCGCGGACAAGGCCTGCTGCAAGCGCTCGCGCAGATCCACCATTCGGCGCTCACGCTCGGTGCGTTTTTCATCCAGCAGCCGGGCAATGTCTTTGTAGGTCGCGGGCTCCAGAAAACGGAAGGACAGGTCCTCCATCTCCCATTTGATCTGCCAAATGCCCAAACGATTGGCCAAAGGGGCGAACACCTGCAAAGACTCGCTGGCCAAAGCTGGGGGTACAAGCAGCTTGGTGGCGGCGTAATGGCGCAAGGTTTGCAAACGCGAGGCCAAGCGCAGCATGACCACCCGCAAATCGCGGCTGAAAGCCAGCAGCATCTTGCGCACGTTTTCGGTCTGGATGCGGGGGCTCAGCGGCGTGTTGTCAGGGCCATGGGTGCTCGATTCGGCCGCACGCGAGAGTCGCTGCACATGCACCAGCTGGTTGGTTTGCATGGCCAGTTGCGCCAGCTCAGGGCCAAAGGCCTTGCCCATCACCTCTTCGGGTTTGTTCAGGTGCGGGCAGGCGTACACTAGGTAACTGGCCGCCTGCATGGCCACCGATCCGCCAATACCCGCCAAAATTTCTGCCACGGCATCGGCATGCGCGAGGATGTTTTCCCCGGTGTCCAGCGTTTCTCCGGCAATCAGGGGTTCGGCAAAAGCGCGGGCCTTGGCCAAGGTTTCGGCTTGTTCCGACGTTTGCGCTGTGGCCAGAACGACGGGCGGCAAATGGGGCGCGTGCAAGCGGCCCGACGTGGACATCGGACTTGCAGCGTGGCTCGAGGTGGGGCTGACCATAACCCTAGTCACCCAACAAAAAATGCGTTAATACCGCGATCTGATCGTCCCCCGTCAAGGTGGGCGCGTGACCATACCCAGGCCAGGTGTCCAGATGTGCACGAGGGCCACGCTGTGTCATTAAAACGGCGGTTTCGGGCGTCAATAAGTCCGAGTCCTGCCCCCGAATCAAGAGGGTTTTCGCCTGAATTTGGTCGTACAAAGACCACAACATGGCTTCGCCTGCGGCTGCGGCTTCGGAGGTCAAGGCTCGCACGGGCACTCCGATGGCCGGGTCATAATGCAAGGTCAACTGGCCATCGGCGGTGGGGCGCGTCATGTGCGCTGACATCTCGCGCCAGACCTCGGGCAAAACCGGGCCAAAGCCTTGAGACAGGGCCCACAAAACGGCTGCGGCTTCATCGAGGTCGCGGTATTGGCCGTATTGCCCGACATAAGTTTGCATGCGCTGCACCGACGACCAAGTAACGGC
>JBIKHW010000391.1:0-3201 GCA_044361935.1 Limnohabitans sp.
GCCGCATCAAGCTCGTACTCATTCGCAACCAGCCTGAATGCAGGCGTGCGCAATCCAAGCGACTGCAACACGGTCTTGGTCATGGCTTTCGAGCCTGAGATCCTCGCACCAAAGTGCCCATCTGCACACGAGCTCGACTCGAACAACACCCGACTTCTGACCCCCTGCCCATAGCGCCAATGGCGTGCCATGTCCCACGCAGGCGCGTAAGGAACACCGCTAAACCGCGCCGCCTGCATCACGATCTGAGCCTGATAGTCCGGGTGTCGATTCCGACAGCCCAGCCACAACTGGTCAAGCTCTGCTTTGAGGCCTGACGCCGTCTGCGCTTGAGCAAGCGCACCCAGCCATTTGGCCGCCAAGCCAAGCGCACTGAGACTGAGCTGCGGGTCATGAAATCCAAGCCAGATCAAAACATGCCCCTTCCGGGGCTCTGTCGCGCAACCTGAGGCATGCAAATACCCACGCACAAAATTCAGCGCTTGCAAGGACCAATCTGCCAAGAACCACCCCAACTGTTGTGCCAGTGGCTGGTTCAAATCCGAAGGCGACGCCCGATACCAATCGGCCGAGGACACTTGCAGATTCGCCATGGCCTCAAGCAGATTTTGCTGGTCCTCTTGTTTGACGACCATCTCGACAAGCAACACCGGATCTACAGCAAAAGGGTTAGGCCCCCCATAAACGGCCAGTGGGCGAAGACCAATCATGAGGACCCCTTAACAGCATGCACCGCAGAATTAGCCATAATAAAGTTCCCAAGTCGGGCCGACCAGCCGGTCTCTAACAATCCACCCGCCGATAAGGGCAATTGGGCGCGCCAAACCGTCCCGGCGGCCCCCCGCATCATTTGCAAAACACGGGTGTTTTGTGTGCCGTCTGCAATCACTAAATCAACACGGTCCACAGGCATTCCAGAACGCAACCACTCCACGCCAGTGGTCGCCACCACAATGGCATCCACACCCGTATCCAGCAACAGCGACTGCACGTCATCAAAGGCCGAGCGCCGATGGCTACCACGCTTGTCTCCGCCTCGGAACACGCCATCAGCCAACACAAACCCGGCGTTCAGACCAGCTTGGCTGAGCTGCGTGTGCAGTGCATGTGTCCATTCGCCCCAGCAACAATCGCCCAACAACACAACGATTGGAACTCGGCCATCACCCAGCACAAGCTCAGCAATCACCTGCCCCGAAAGCTCAGGGCTCGTCACCGAAAACTGGGGTTGGCCGTTAACCTCACAAACAGCGCCCCCCGCCTCGCGCCACGAACGCGAAATGTCCGGTGTGATCAGATCAACACCGGCCAGTTGCAGACGAAATAAACGCGCCACCTGTAAAGCCAAATCTGCGTTGTCCGGATGAACGTCCGCAAAAGAAACCTTGGCAGGCCGTCCACCCAAAGACGTATTTGCCGCACGCCTCAGCCTGACGAATGAACCCAGCGGCGGCACGTCGCCCAATGCCAGGCCCTGTTCCAGCAGCAGTTCATGGGCTTCGACATTCAGCTCGATGAGTGCCATATGCGACCAGCGTTGTTTACCCCGTTGCGGGTCGAGATTGGCAGCGCCAACCAACTCATTCACAGAGCTCTCACCATCGCCCCAAACCCCTGCCGGCTCGCGATAAGTCACCCAAGCCAACCGCCCATTGAGCACCCCAAGGCGGTAATCCTTTCCCGCCACATGTTGCTCAAGAATCAGGTTTTTGCTGAGCAAGCGGGATCGCGGGTAGGCGGCGCGCAACGACGCCTCATCCCGAAGCCCCGCCTCAACGCCTTTTCCGCCATCCAAGTCCGCGGGTTTGATGACAACGGGATACCCCAAGGTCGCAGCGGCCTTACAAGCTTGCTCGAGCGAGCCAACCGCCACCTGCAAAGGCACGGGTAAACCAGCACTCTTCATGAGCGCATGCGCGGCTTTTTTGTCGCGGGCCAGACGGGCCGAAATCACAGAATCTGCATCGGTAAAACTGCTTTCCATCCAGCGACTTCGTGCGCCCCAGCCATACTGCACGACCGAGCCTGCCAAACACTTAACCGGCACATGAAGACTGTATGCCGCCTGCAGCAAAGTTCGCGTGTTGCGCCCGCCCGGTGCGACCGCTTCGAGCATGGCCAGCGCAGAGGCTGCCGTGGGCGTTTGCGCACTTTGCGCTTCACGCCGGTTGGGTCCAGCGAGCACCCCAAAAACCCAAGCCAAGCTTTTCAACAAAACCGCAGGATTGAACGACGGACAAGCAATCACAACAGACACACTGTCAGGACTTTCTTGGGCTCGCCCGAGTTGCTCCACCACGCAGCCCTGACACACGGGCCAGCCCGCGCTGACCTGAACGCGGACCAACAAACTATTGAGCAAATCAAGCCAAGGCATGACCCCATTTGCAAGTGCCATCGCGTCAGCCGAACGCATCACGCCCGGGCTCAAGCTCAGCGCATGCCCCATCGGCATGGGCAAGAGCAGCGCAGCGTCTGCCGCTGGCAAGTCGGGTGTGGGCGTGCCACCAGGAACAACAGTCAAGTGGCACAACACATGCAAACAAGGCTGCGCCAAACCCTGCCGATGCCCCCGCAGTGCCAAAGCCCGGCTCAGCTTGATGCCCTCATTTTTCACAGCGCTTAGCCCTGCACCTGAACAGGTGCCGACGGTCGTGGCAAAACAGCATTCATGGCAATCGAGCAGCGTGGCTCATCAGCCTCATGGGGCTCTACCGAATGCTCCAACCAATTTGGAAAAATCAGCAGCGTCCCCTCTTTGGGCTTGAAGGCTATTTTTTCCCATTTATTGACGCCTTTACCCCACGCTCTGGAGTACAGCGTAGCGGGTCGTGGATCGTGAAACACAATCGCACCACTTCCCTGCGGTACCGTCAGGTAAAAGCTGCCCGACAAGATGGCCTCACGATGAACATGCGGCTGATTGAAGCCCCCTTTGTCGTGAACATTACCCCAAGCCTCCATTCCAAAACGAAAGCCCTCAGGCACACCCATCGCCTGCAAGCAGTCAGAAAAAGCCTCCCGACACAAAGCCTGCAAAGGAACGAAGTCTGGCTCGCCAAATAGTGTTTTGGGGCCTGACCAGCCCAGTCGTGTCGAGCGGCCACGCGACGCCTCTTGGCTCGAACGCAGTGCATCGATGCGGCTGCGCCACTGCTCAAAATGTGGCGACAGTTCAGACAAATCGACCGTCCAGATGGT
>JBIKHW010000392.1:0-3188 GCA_044361935.1 Limnohabitans sp.
AGTTCTTGCATGACCTGCGCGGTTTCGATGCTCCGGTTTTGGTAGCGGCGGATCACATCGGACAGCATGTCGCTGAACTTGCGGTCTTGCACTACGTTGCTGGCAAAGCGGCTTTTGATCTCGCCTCGCAGCAAACGCTCCAGCAGCTCCACGGCCAGGTTCTTTTCGGGCAGGTTTTGCACCTGCAACAAAAACGCCTCGTCCAGCAAACCAATGTTGGGCTTGTCCAGGCCCACGGCCGCGAAGATGTCCACCACCTCGCCCGAGACCACGGCCGAATTGATGATCTGGCGAATGGCCAAATCCCGCTCTTCGTCGCTGCGCCGCTGCGTGCTGGCTTCGCGCTTGGTCAAGATCACCTTGACCGCCTGCATGAAAGCCACCTCGTCGCGCACCGCTTGTGCCTCGGGCAAGGTGCAGCACAGGCTGAAGGCATGGCTCAGGGCCAGAGTGTTGTCAGCAAAACGCTTTTTGCCTTCGCGTTCTTTGCCCACTGCCAGGCCCAGCACATGGTCGGCCGCACCGGCCAGTACCCGGTGCCCGCCCGTCAAAAAGCCCGAATAGTCATAGCCGTGCAGCATGGCCTGTAGCACATCCAGTTTTTCCAGCATTACGGCCAGCGCTTCGCGGGCATCCACCGTGGGCTTGCCCCGGCCTTTGCTGGCGGTGTATTCCTTCATGGCGGCTTTAAGGTCTTCGCCAATGCCGATGTAATCCACCACCAGGCCGCCCTGTTTGTCCTTGAACACGCGGTTCACGCGGGCAATGGCTTGCATCAGGTTGTGGCCCTTCATGGGCTTGTCCACATAAAGCGTGTGCACGCAAGGCGCATCAAAACCTGTTAACCACATATCGCGCACGATCACCAGCCTGAGAGGGTCATCCGGCTTCTTGAATCGCGTCTCCAGGTCTTTTTTTTGCTGCCCGCTGTAAATGTGGGGTAGCAGCAGCGCCTTGTCTGATGCGCTGCCCGTCATCACCACCTTGATGGCCCCTTGCATGGGGTCGTCGCTGTGCCAGTCGGGGCGCAGGCGGGTGATCTCGTTGTACAGGTGCACGCAAATCTCGCGGCTCATGGCCACCACCATGGCCTTGCCGTCTTGCGAGTTGTTTCGCTCTTCAAAGTGCTCCACCAAGTCGGCCGCCACGCTGGCAATTCGTGGGGTTGCGCCCACCACTTTTTCCAGTGCGGCCCAGCGGCTCTTGAGTTTGGCTTGCTGGCTTTCCTCTTCGTCCTCGGCCAGCTCGTCCACCTCGTCGTCCAGGTGGCTCAACTCGCCCTCTTTCAGGCCCAGCTTGGCCAGTCGGCTCTCGTAATAAATGGCCACCGTCGCGCCGTCTTCTTGCGCCTGCTGCATGTCGTACACATGGATGTAGTCGCCAAACACGGCGCGTGTGTCGCGGTCGGTGCTGCTGACGGGCGTGCCGGTGAAAGCCACAAAGGTGGCATGAGGCAAGGCATCGCGCAGGTGCTGGGCATAGCCAACTTTGTAGGTCTCTTTGCCTTCCTTGCCTTTGAGCTTGGCCTCAAAACCATATTGGGTGCGGTGCGCCTCGTCCACGATCACCACAATGTTGCGCCGCTGGCTCAGCATCGGGAACACGTCCTCGTCTTCGCCTGGTTGAAACTTCTGGATGGTCGCAAAGATGATGCCGCCCGAAGGCCGGTTCTCCAGCAATTCGCGCAACTCTTGACGGGTTCGGGCCGGCACCGGTTTCTCGCGCAGCAAATCCTGGCTCAAACCAAACACGCCCAAGAGTTGGCCATCCAAATCGTTGCGGTCGGTGACCACCACGATGGTCGGATTGGTCAACCGGGGCTCCTGCATCACACGAGCAGCAAAACAGGTCATGGTGATGCTCTTGCCACTGCCCTGCGTGTGCCACACCACGCCGCCCTTGCCACGGCGCGATGCATCCTCGGTACTGGCGGCAGACACCACTTGCTCGACCGCAGCACGCACCGCATGAAACTGGTGGTAGCCCGCCACTTTTTTAATCAATGTTCCGTCGTCTTCAAACAGCACGAAAAAGCGCATGTAGTCCAGCAAATACCGGGGGGCCAACACGCCGCGCACCAAAGTCTCCAGCTCGCGGTTTTTGCCCAAAGGGTCCAACGCCACGCCGTCGATCGTTCGCCACTGCATGAAGCGCTCGCCACTGGCCGACAGCGATCCCATGCGCGCCTCGGTGCCGTCCGAAATCACCAACAACTCGTTGTAGGTGAACACATCGGCCACTTGCGCCTTGTAGGTCTGAATCTGGTCGTAGGCCTTCCAGATGTCGGCATTCAAGTCGGCCGGGTTCTTCAACTCCATTAGCACCAGCGGCAAACCGTTGATGAACAAAATGATGTCGGGCCTGCGCGTGTGGCGTGGCCCCTTGATGCTGAACTGCTGCACCGCCAACCACTCGTTGCGGCTGCTGTCTTGCCAATCGACCAGGCGCACAAAGTCGCCCCGCGTCTCGCCGTCCTTTTGGTACTGCACCGGCACACCCGTGACCAACACCCGGTGAAACGCTCGGTTGCCCGACAGCAGGGCTGGTTGCCCCATGTCGAGCACCTGACGAAACGCGTCCTCTCGGGTAGCGGCGGGCACAGTCGGGTTGAGCCTATCGATGGCTGCACGCAAACTGACCGACAAAACCACCTCGCGGTTGCTGGCCCGCTCCAGGCGTGGGTCGAGGTTCTCAAAGTCGCGGGCGTTGAGCGGCGTGTAACCCTCCGAGGCCAGCCAGCCGAGGGCTTCTTGTTCGAGCTGGTCTTCGGTCATGGCAAGCCCTGAATTACCGGCTTGAACACCGCATTCATCTTCACGATGCGCTGCACAAACCAGTCGAGGTATGCGCCCCATTGGGCTTCGTCTTCAATCGGGCTGTCTTGACGCCAAGTGGCAATGCGGCAAGCGTGGGCGTCGGGCAGTTCTTGCCAGTCCAGCTCAAAGCCCAAGGCCTGCTCGATGTTGGTGCTTTGTGCCAACAGGGCCTGGTACATCTTTTTAGATTCGGCGTGGCGGATGTAAACCTCCACACCCAAGCGGTCATCGCGGTGGCTGGCGGTAGGGTTCAGGCCAAAGCCTGCGCGGCCGATGGAAATGTTTAGCCAATGCTGGGGCTGAGGCTTTTGAGGTTTGATTTGCGGTGCAGTCGTGGCTATCTTGGCCACCAGCTCGGTCCACAGCTTGAGC
>JBIKHW010000081.1:0-10424 GCA_044361935.1 Limnohabitans sp.
AGTTGGTGGTGATTTCACGCTCCGGCGAGATTGTCATCACCGAGCATGGTCGTGAGCGCGAACGCCACAAGGTGCCCTACGGTGCCATTTTGTCAGTCAAGGCCGACCAGGCCATCAAGGCCGGCGCTATTTTGGCCAACTGGGACCCACTGACCCGTCCGATCATCACCGAGTACGCGGGTACCGTGAAGTTTGAGAACGTCGAAGAAGGCCTGACCGTTGCCAAGCAGCTCGACGAAGTGACCGGCTTGTCGACGTTGGTGGTCATTGACCCAAAGCGCCGTGGCGCTGCCAAGGTCATCCGCCCACAGGTCAAACTGATCGATGCGGCTGGCAAAGAAGTCAAGATCCCCGGCACCGACCACTCAGTGACCATCGGCTTCCAAATCGGCTCGCTGATCCAGGTGCGCGACGGCATGGACGTGGGCCCAGGCGAAGTCTTGGCACGTATCCCTGTCGAAGGTCAAAAGACCCGAGACATCACCGGCGGTTTACCCCGTGTGGCCGAACTGTTTGAAGCCCGCACACCCAAAGACAAGGGCATGCTGGCCGAGATCACCGGTACCGTGTCGTTTGGTAAGGAAACCAAAGGCAAGGTCCGTCTGCAAATCACCGACCCAGAAGGCAAGGTCTGGGATGAACTGATCCCCAAAGAGAAGAACATCCTGGTGCACGAAGGCCAAGTGGTCAACAAGGGCGAGAGCATTGTGGACGGCCCAGCCGACCCACAAGACATCTTGCGTTTGTTGGGCATCGAAGAGCTGGCCCGCTACATCGTGGACGAAGTGCAGGACGTTTACCGCTTGCAAGGCGTGAAGATCAACGACAAGCACATCGAAGTGATTGTTCGTCAGATGCTGCGCCGCGTGGTGGTCGAGAACATCGGCGACTCCAACTACATCTCCGGTGAGCAGGTCGAGCGCTCCGAAATGCTCAACACCAACGACGCTTTGCAGCGCGAGGGCAAGATCCCTGCGACCTTCAGCAACCTGTTGCTGGGTATCACGAAGGCCTCCTTGTCGACCGACTCGTTCATCTCGGCCGCTTCCTTCCAGGAAACGACCCGCGTGTTGACCGAAGCGGCCATCATGGGCAAGCGCGACGAACTGCGTGGCCTGAAGGAAAACGTGATCGTCGGTCGCTTGATTCCTGCCGGTACTGGATTGGCTTACCACCAGGCCCGCAAGGTCAAGGACGCCATGGACGACGCCGAGCGCCGCGCCATTGCGGACGCCGAAGCGGCGGACATGGCCGGTGACACGGTGGAAGACACTGTCACCGACGCAGGCGAAGCTGCCTGAACGATGCATTCACCGCTTAAGCGGTGAGCCTTTCAGCCCCTGTACCGCCATGTGGTCAGGGGCTGTTCTATTTGAACAATGACCCTGCGAGGAACGCAACATGAGTGCTCTGGTGGTGGGTGTGGTGTTGGCTCTGTGCCTGTTTTGGTCGGTGGGAGCGCACAACCGTTTGGTGCGTTTGCGCTCAGAAGTGGTGCGTCAATGGAGCAGTGTGGACGCCGTTTGGTTGCGCCTCTTGATTCGTTTGCAAGGGGGCTTGGCGGCGCGGCAAAGCCTGGTGGGTGAGGATGAGGCGCAAGAGCTGCAGGCGGTGCAAACCGCCAGCGAACAGATGCTCGAGGCCCTCACCCAGGCCCGCTTGCAGCCCCTGGACGAAGCGGTACAAAAACAAGTGATCACACAGCACCTGCAGTTGATCAGCGAAATCCGTTTATTACTGCAACAAGCCCCAGAGGCCATCCGACCCGACCTGGACATCGCATTGAACCGCATGCGCCAAACATTGCCTGCCGCCATGATTCCCTACCATGTGGCCGTCAATGCGTACAACGATGCTTTGAACATGCGTCCGGCTTCATGGCTGGCACGGCGTTTGAACTACAAACCTGCTGTGCGCATGGACCTGACCATGCCCTCTACCTGAAATTCGCATAAATGATCCCAAAGCCTGCTGCAATCAAGTCCCCGAGTCAAAAGTCCATGTCACACCATGTGCAAGGTAACGCCAAGCCAGTGGCGGACAGCAAAATAAGCCCGAGCAACACAGCAACAGGCCATCATGGCAACAACACGTTGGTGACATTGTCGCGTCAACTGCAAGCCACCGCGGCGGCGGTCCAAGCAGTGCGGGCTGGGCGCTCCTTGACTGCAGAACTGGCCAGCGTGCCGCCCGAGTTGCGCCCGGGTGTTCAAGCCCTGGCCTTTCAGGTGATGCGGCAATGGGGTCGGGCCATGGCGCTGCGCGAGAAATTAGCAAGCAAAGTGCCCCCTCCTGCGGTCGATGCCTTGTTGTGCACCGCCCTGGCCTTGGGCTGGCAGAACGATGGCGCGCCCTATCCGGTGCACACCTTGGTAAACCAGGCGGTCGAGGCTGCTCGGCAACAAAGGCAGACGCAAAATCAAAGCGGTTTCATCAACGCATGCTTGCGCCGTTTTCTGCGCGAGCGAGAGGCCCTGGTGGCAGATACCGATAGGGACCCCCAGGCAAGGTGGAACCACCCGCGTTGGTGGGTGGCGCGAGTGCAGGAAGAATACCCCGAAGACTGGCAAAAACTGCTGGAAATGGCGCAACAACCAGCCCCGATGAGCTTGCGTGTGGACACCCGTCAGCACAGCGTGGCCGAGTACCAAACGCAGCTTCTGGCCATGGGTTTGGTCGCCAAGGCGGTGGGTGCATCGGGCTTGCAACTCGAGCGAGCGGTGCCTGTGCACCAGTTGCCCGGTTTTGAATTGGGCCATGTGTCGGTGCAAGATGCCGCCGCTCAAGTGGCCGCCCCATTGTTGTTGCAAGGACTCGAGGCTGAGGGTGCCTGGAGCATTCTGGATGCCTGCGCGGCTCCAGGCGGCAAAACAGGACACTTGCTGGCTTGCTACCCCAACGCTCAGGTCTTGGCGCTGGATGTCGACGCAGTAAGGTGCCAACGCATCGAGGACAATCTGCAACGCTTGGGCACACAGGCCCAGGCCCGTGCCCAGGTGCGCGCCGCCGATGCCGCCCAGCCTGCGCAGTGGTGGGACGGTGTGGCCTTTGACGCGATCTTGCTCGATGCGCCCTGCACGGCCTCTGGCATCGTGCGCAGACACCCGGATGTGCGTTGGCTGCGCCGCCCGGGCGACAGTGCGCAACTGGCCCAAACTCAGGCCAAGCTGCTCAAGGCTCTGTGGCCGTTGTTGGCCCCGGGTGGCCGTTTGCTTTACTGCACCTGCTCGGTTTTCCACTCAGAGGGAGAAGACACCGTCCAAGCGTTTCTTCAGCGCAACACCGATGCACGAATGCTGCCCTCACCAGGTCATTTGATACCCGGCAAAATACCCACAGGCCTTCCAGTCAAGCACAATGCACTGGGTGAACATGATGGTTTTTATTACGCACTGCTGGAGAAAGTTCGGGATTGAGCTTGGGGCTTGGTTGACCCGTGCTTTGGTCATGGCACTGCTGGGTATGGGCAATGCATGGGCGCTAACCTCCAGCGTGGAGCTGACCGAGCTCATGCCGGTGCGCAAAGACAATGCCTTGCTGCTCAACGCCCAGCTCAAGCTGGAACTCGGCCCGGCCGTGGAAGACGCCCTCATCAAAGGCCTGGCGGTGCATTTTGTGGTCGAAGCCGAGGTTTTGCGAGACCGCTGGTACTGGACCGACAAAAAAATCGGCGCGGCCAGCCGCTATTACCGACTGGCCTTTCAGCCTTTGACCCGCCGTTGGCGCCTGAATGTCTCCAGCGAGCCGATTTCCGGTACAGGCTTGGCGGGAAGCATTTCACAAAATTTTGAAACCTTGGGCGAGGCCCTGAGTGTGATTCGTCGCCAATCGGCCTGGAAAATTGCCGATGCCCAGAGTCTAGACCCGGACGCTCGCCAGCGCCTTCGCTACGAATTCAGACTCGATATCTCACAGCTGCCGCGTCCTTTTCAGATCGGCTCCGGTAGCCAGGCCGACTGGAGCTTGCAGGTTATCAAGACCCTGCGCCTTAGCGAAGAGCTGGTGCGCTGACATGGCATGGCTCAAAGTCTCTCGTGAGCCATTGAACGAGCGGCCTTCTCGAACAAGCCGATGGCTGTTGTTGATAGGTGCCTTGAGCGTGGTCGTCATTGGCATCGGATTGCTGGTCCTCATGACGCAGGCTACGGGGAAACGAGAGAACTACAACCAGAACTATGAATGGTTGGTTCTGGTGAACGCGGTGGTGGCCAGTGGTTTGTTGATCACCATATTGTGGGGTATGGTGCGCTTGCTGCGCAGTTTGTACAAAGGCCAGTTTGGTTCACGCCTGTTGGTCAAATTGGCAGGCATCTTTGCGCTGGTGGGTGTCATACCCGGTTTGCTCATTTATGTGGTTTCATACCAGTTCGTATCACGCTCGATCGAAAGCTGGTTTGACGTCAAGGTGGAGGCGGCCCTGGTGGCGGGCCTGAATTTAGGAAGGGCCACACTGGACACGCTCAGCGAAGACCTGCGCAAACAAGGGCGTTCCGCTGCAGCCAACTGGGCAGAAACCAGCGAACTCAACCCGGCCCTGGCAGCTGAAAAAATCCGTACCCAACTAGGGGCCAGTGATGTGGCCATATGGAGTCAGGCCGGACAAATGGTGGCCAGCGCCGGGCCTTCGCGCTTTGAACTGAGGGCTGAGCATCCAACCCCACAGCAGCTGCGTGAAGCTCGCCAAAAAGGGAGCCTGATATGGGTTGAAGGGTTGGACGAATCCATACCCGGTGGTGATAAGGGCCGCATCAAGGTCTTGGTGTTGTTTCCGCAATGGAGCCTGGCATTGAATGAAGACCGGCGGGTGCTGATGGTGACCCAAGAGCTGCCCCCCACATTGGTCAACAACGCGTTGGAAGTTCAAGCAGCCTACCGCGAATACCAGGAGCGGGCCCTAGCCCGTGAGGGTCTGCGGCGCATGTACATCGGCACACTCACACTGAGTTTGTTCCTGGCCGTGCTGGGGGCCATCTTGTTGGCCGTCTTGCTGGGTAACCAACTGGCGCGTCCCTTGCTGCTGTTGGCCCACGGCATGCGACAGGTGGCGGCCGGTGACTTGCGGCCGAAATTGGCGTTGCAAGGCAAAGACGAACTGGGCGGTCTGACCCGCTCGTTTGCCGAAATGACCCAGCAACTGGCCGACGCCAGGGTCAGTGGCGAGCGCAGCCTGAATCAGCTCGATCAGGCCAGAAGCAAACTGCAAACCATCCTGGACAACCTCACGGCCGGGGTCATGGTGCTCGACGAACAAGGCACCATCGTGTCGGCCAACCCCGGGGCCACACGAATCTTGCGTGCGCCCGTCAGGGTGCACGAAGGCCAGGGTCTGAAAGGGTTGCCAGGACTTCAGGCTTTTGCGCAAGAAGTCGATGCGCAATTCCAGGCCTTGCACACCGGCACCGACGCGCATGAATTGGACCACTGGCAAAAATCCTTCGACATACACGCCGCAGGCCAAGGGCTGAGCCAGACGGGAGTGACACTGCTCGCACGCGGGGCCGTCTTGCCCGATGGCATGCGCTTGCTGGTGTTCGACGACATTTCTGAAATCGTCTCGGCCGAACGCGCGCAAGCCTGGGGTGAGGTGGCGCGCCGCCTGGCGCATGAAATCAAGAACCCCTTGACGCCCATTCAGCTGTCGGCTGAGCGCCTGCAACGACGCCTGATTGGCAAGTTGGAAGCCCAAGACGACGTGGTGCTGACCAAATCGGTCAAGACCATCGTTGATCAGGTGGAAGCCATGAAACGCTTGGTCAATGAGTTCCGTGATTACGCCCGTTTACCAACGGCAGAGCTCAAGCCCTTGCAACTCAATGCCTTGGTCAGCGATGTGCTGGCCCTGTATGCCAACGAGCCGCACGACATCGTGCCACGCGCCACGGTGCTCGCCGAGCTCGATGCTGCATGCCCCGCCATTCTGGGTGACGAACAACAACTGCGCCAGGTCATCCACAACTTGCTGCAAAACGCACAAGACGCTTGCGAGGCACGTGGCCAGAGTCTTGCCGCAGCCCGGGTGCGCGTGCGCACCGAGTGGCGTGCGCAGCGCCAGCGGGTGCGCCTGACGGTGACAGACACCGGGCCCGGCTTTGCCCCCAACATCTTGCAGCGGGCCTTTGAGCCCTATGTCACCACCAAGGCCAAAGGCACGGGTCTGGGTTTGGCCGTTGTCAAAAAAATAGCCGACGAACACGGCGCACGCATTGAGATGGCCAACGTGCAAGAGGACGGCGACATTCAGGGTGCGCAAGTCTCGTTATCATTCACAGTTGCGGAAACCGCACAGGGGCTGGAACAGCCCCCTTCATGAACAGAGACAAAACAGGCATATGGCAAATATATTGGTGGTGGACGACGAGCTGGGCATACGCGACCTGCTCTCAGAAATCCTCTTTGACGAGGGGCACCAGGTGGAGCTTGCCGAGAACGCCGCGCAAGCGCGTGAAGCTCGCCATAACATGCGCCCCGACCTTGTGCTGCTCGACATTTGGATGCCCGACACGGACGGCGTGAGCCTGCTCAAGGAGTGGGCTGCCAACGGTTTGCTGAACATGCCCGTGATCATGATGAGCGGCCACGCCACCATCGACACCGCTGTAGACGCCGTCAAGATTGGTGCACACGCCTTTTTGGAAAAACCCATCACCTTACAAAAACTGCTCAAAGCCGTCGAGCAAGGTCTGGCCCGCGACCAGGTGCAACAAGCCATGCTGGCCGCCAGCCCACCACCACCGCCCAGTGTGCTGTCCATGTCCAGCTTGGTCGTCTCCGAAAACATCTCGGCACCGGACGTACAGCAAAGTTTTGAACTCGACCGCCCACTGCGCGAAGCGCGTGACGCCTTCGAAAAAGCCTATTTTGAATTTCATTTGGCCCATGAAGGCGGCTCCATGACCCGGGTGGCTGAAAAAACAGGCCTTGAACGCACGCACCTGTACCGGAAACTCAAACAGCTCGGCGTAGACCTCACGCGCAGCAAGCGAAGCCACTGATGGGCCCATGCGGCCAAACACTCGTCATCTCGGGCATCGACTAAGGTGCAGGAAATCTGTATTTTTTGAAGACTGCGCTCTGAAGCACACAAAAGTCCTGTTAGAATTTAAGGCTTGGGCCCGGTAGCTCAGTTGGTAGAGCAGCGGATTGAAAATCCGCGTGTCGGCAGTTCGATTCTGCCCCAGGCCACCATATACAAACGCCCGACTGTTCTCAGTTGGGCGTTTTCATTTGGGCTTCCCCCAGTACACGCGGGGAACAGGCGCATTGTGCGTGTGCCACCGGGTGGTCACGGCTGGAGCCCACTTCGGCCAGTTCGACTCTTTTCTGCCCTCTGTTCTCTGCAAAGAGACACCAACCGTTTCGCCGCAGCACACGCACATTGCTTTGTGCGACAAGGACTTATGCGTGTGTCTATTTTTTGAGTTCGCAAGGTCACTTGGCGGGCGATCTATATGTTTGTTAGGACTTTTGAGGCCAGCAGCCTCAATGATGCTGCCGATCGTCGACATCCATCCGAACTGCGTCACGATCGAAATCGACGGCAATGCGGCCCAATAGCCCTGACGTGACCGGCCAGCGTATCGACAGAGCGTTTTGCCATCGCCTGTACTCCTGAGCGAGCTGGCGTTCCTGTGCGCCGCCGTCGCCGATGGAACGCGTGGTGACTCCGCGATCTGTAAATCGGCCAGCTATGAACGCATCCTTCAGCTCGTCGTGGGCATCCATCCGTTCTAGGAGTTCTCTGATGGACTCGTGGGGCCAAATGCCATCGGCCTCTGGTGGACTGCTAGCCAAGGCCTTCCCGAGATGATCTAAGGCGATGGCGAGGTAACCGCGCTCAGTCGCAATTCGTAAAAAATCATCTGCAAACTTATTCAGAGATTCAGCGCTGGGCATCTCATCCGGTGCCAATCTCTTGAACGGGTGCCAGTCATTCAAAACATGCCAAGCGTTTGACGCCATGCGTTTTTGCTCTTCAGTCGGCACGGGCAGAGATACTTTGTCAACGCCATCGGCGTGATAGATGAGCGACATCAAATCTATTACCATGGACGGCTCTGAAATCAGCCGTCGATGAATAACCAGTTCATGTTGCGCCTGATGTTCCAGCAGCCCGAAGTAGGCCCACTCAAGACCCGACATGTCGCTGTCGCTTACCCTTCCAGATTTGCTCAAGCGTTTGAGAAGTGTTGTCACATCGTACGAAACACGCTGGCCGTGCGTGGGATTCTCGTTGGAGGCGATAACGCCTCGACGCAGCACCTCAATGATCAGATCGCAGTCTCCGTCCTTCGCCAGCCATTCAGTCTTCACGCTCATGGCCAACGCGTCGATCGCGTCGAGAATCCGATTGGCCTCAATCAGTGACCTGGCCGCTCTCTCAGCGTCTTGGGGCCGATCTAACGGGCCGATGTTGGCTTGCTTCCAGTAAGCATCTTCGCAACTGGGTCCGCGTTTAGCGGCGATATCCCAGGTGGGGGGTGCCGAAGGTAGACCCAGCAACAACGTCGCACATGTCAGTTCTGGCAACTGGTCTTTGCTTGAAGCATCAATCCACTTGTTTACAAACGCGTCGTATCCCGATTGAGAGAGGTGCGAAGCGAAGCCTTGTATTAACTCCTGAACTGCCGGTTGCGCACTCTCACCGTGCCTCTGGAACAAATCGACTGCGAATTCATTGCCGAGCGTGGTACGCGCAAGCGAAATCCCTAGCGCTCGTCGGCTCTCAAACTCACCAAGGCGCTCCAGTAGGTGCTCAAGTCCCAACTGCGAAAGAATTTCAGCTGCGTTCAACCGGTCTTGCTCAAGAGCCTCCAGCTCTAGCTTCCAGTCAGTGCCCGTATCAAATGGTCTTTCAGGCCAGAACGCGAAAAGCCACGCATGCGCTTCGACAGGGTCTATTGGCATCAACGCTTCATAGAGGCGCTTCAAACGCTCAAGGGTCGCTTCTGTGTACAGCCAGCCGATTTCCTTATCGCTGTAAACGAACTGGTTATGGTGATGTAGCAGCTTCCGCAGACCATCGCGAAGCTTGAGACGCTGGGAGGCCGGGAACGCCTCGATTGCATCATTAATGCCTTTGAGCACCAACTCGGAGACATCCGGCGTCAGTTGCTTCAGATGACCCAGAAGAGCCATCCACCGAAGCGCATCCACTCCAGCGAGCCCAAGTAGCTGCCGCGCAGCCACTTGAACGTCTACCCAGTAGTCTGCGACCATGACTTTCTGCAAGCGATCTTTGGGCGCCCATTCGCGCATCGACGGGCGATGAGACATATGAATCACTCCACCGTCGCGTGAAAAGAGCGTTTCGCAGAGTTTGGCGGTAACCGCCGGACGTTCTTTGGCCAGCTGAGCCAAGAGAGCGTGACGGTCTGCCGCTGCCGCTCCGCATTGCGGTTGTATTGGATTGAGCATCGCGGCGAGAGATGCTGCCGGCCGATTGGACCAGCGCCCTCCCGGGTCGACCTCGGCGAGACCAGCAAGGATTCTCGCGACCCTGCCAACATAGGCAGGCGCCCACCCGAGCGATTCAAGAGCCCACAGTAGATCTGCGTGCAAGCAACCGCCGTGCTCTCCTTCGCTTTCAAACAAGTCAAGAATCTGTGGCTGCTCTGTCCGAAGGTCTTGCTCAAGGGCCGCCAAAAAGCGTTCGGGCGACGCCTCCGCTAACTCGGTCAGCTCACCTCGGACTCTGCGCCAAAAATCAGGCTCAGCGCTGTGCTCAAAAACGCCGCGGGCTGTTCGATCAGCCCAATCAGTTGCTCGAACGCCCGAATAGCACGGTTGCCGGTCGTCACCTCGGGTCGCCAAGATGAGTATCCCGTCGGCAATGCCTTTTCGGAGCGCCTCGCTGTGGCTTCGTCGCTTGCCATGCATTCTGGCGAGCCAACGCTCATCGGCCGGCAACTCGAAACGCATGTCTGGCTCAAGCAGAACCTTCTCGCTCGAGGCGATCATCGCCTCTAAGCTTTCCGTTCGAAGGTACGGTTCTAGTCGCCTCCAGGCTTCCTGTCGGCTGTGTACGCGCCATTCACTTCCCGCACGAGTCATCAACGGGTTCGCACCCAGCGTCCAAGAGCCAACTGCACCTTCAAACCTAGCGTAGTCGCAGCCGGCAATAGCACTGACTATCACCTGATCGGCTTCATTTCCACCGTCCCAAGTGCCAACGAGAATGACTGCCGCTACGGTGGACGCCACGCCAGGAACGGACCAGTCTGGAATCGGCGGTCCTGATCGCAAGAACATCCGGCGAACGCGCTCAAGGCTCGCGTCGGCGTCATAGCATCGTTGAAACGCATCGTTGCGCTCAACGCCTTGCTTCTCAACCCAGTCGATAAGTTGCCGCATATTGGGCGATGGCAGAGCGATCGCCTTGGGGGAACCGGATCCCGGCCGCAGCGTTCGGATGATCGTGTGTAGGA
>JBIKHW010000082.1:0-10408 GCA_044361935.1 Limnohabitans sp.
AAAAAGGTGCCGATTGCATTCTTCAACATCCCTTTAAGGTCAACGCATGAAGTACTCATGGCAGTCACCCGCCAACCCTGCCGAAGGCTATCAGGGCACCATTGGTAAAACCCTGAAAGACTCCAAGCCTTGGTGGCGTGACCCCACACGTGCACCGCAGAGCGCGCCCAACGTGGTCGTGATCTTGTTGGACGATCTGGGTTTTTCGGACTTTGGCTGCTTTGGAGGCGAAATTGCCACGCCCCACATTGACGCCTTGGCCGGTGCGGGATTGCGTTTTACCGGTTACACCACGGTCCCGATGTGCACTCCCGCCCGTGCGGCCTTGCTGACGGGCAAAAATCCGCATGCGGTTGGATGCGGGTGGCTGACCCATAACAACCCGGGTTATCCCGGTTATCAGGCGGGTGAGATTTCACCCGACGCACCCACGATGCCCGAGCTGTTGCGCGGCCTGGGCTACTCGACATATGGCGCTGGAAAGTGGCACAACACGGCTGACTATCACATCGGTTCAGGCAGCGATCGCCAGGCTTGGCCGCTGCAACGCGGCTTTGACCGTTTTTATGGTTTTTTGGGTTCCGAGACCCATTTCTTCTCGCCGCACCACCTGATCGACGGCAACGAATTTTTGAGCATTGACGCCTACGCACCCGACCATTACGCCACGCGGGACTGGACCGATCGTTCGATTCAGTACTTGCGCGGCCATCAAAGCAGCACGCCCGATAAGCCATTTTTTCTGTACCTGGCCCACAACGCACCCCACGTACCGTTGCAAGCACCTGCAGAAAACATTGCCCGTTACGCCGGTGTTTATGACCAGGGTTGGGACCGTCAGCGCGAACTTCGCTTTGCCCGCCAGCGTGCCATGGGCTTGATCGGGCCAGACTGGCGCTTGTCACAAGCCAATCCGGGTGTGCCGCGTTGGGACGATGTGCCAGAGGCGAAGCGGCCTTTGATGGCGCATTACATGCAGGTCTACGCCGCGATGGTTGAGCTGGTCGACCAAGAGGTGGGGCGTCTGGTGGCCGAACTCAAAGCACTAGGCGTTTACGACAACACCTTGATTGTTCTGACCTCAGACAACGGTGCCAATTCGATTGGCGGTCCAGAGGGAACTGTGAACACCATGGAAAAAAGAGTGGCCCGTGCCACCGACGAGGAAATGGCACACAAAGCACAGCAAGCCTTTGAGCAGGGAGTGGTGGGGGGATCCGAGACCTTTGTCGCTTATCCGGTGGGCTGGGCCAATTGCTCCAACACGCCATTTCGTTTTTATAAGCGCACCCCCATGAACGGCGGTATTCGTGTGCCCTTTATCCTCAGCCACCCACGCAGCGTGAAAGATGCGGGGGCGGTACGGACCCAGTGGATCCATGTCACCGACACCTTGCCCACTGTGTTGGAGATGATTGGTGCGAGCTATCCGCAAAGCTTCAACGGGCACGCGACGCGGGGTTTGGATGGCAGCAGCTATCTTGACACGCTAACGCAGGCTCAGGCGCCAACCCAACGCACGCGCCAACATTTCGAGCTTGAGGGTAATCGGGGCATGATCATGTACCCTTGGAAAGTGGTGTCCTTGCAACCCTTGGGCAAGGCCATTGAGTTGGACAACTGGCTGCTTTTTAACCTCGAAACTGATCCGACCGAATGTGACAATTTGGCGCTGCGTCACCCCGATGTGCTGCAGCAGTTGATCGCAGAGTTTGATCGCGATGCCGCAAGCAACCAGGTCTATCCCCTGGACAACCGGGACTTGCGAAAAACGCTGGCGGTACCGCCCTTCTTGGAGAAAAAGTTTTCTGCAGCCTTGCATTTTTATCCTGGTGTGGAGACGATTCCGCTGCAAAACTTTGCGCCATTGATGGCAGATCGGGATTACTGCCTGGAGGCCCATTTCACCTGGCAGCCAGGCGTTGAGGGTGTGATCTTTTCCATCGGTGACAACATGGGCGGTGTGTGCGTGTTTGTCCAAGCCGATCATGTTGTCGCCGCGTTTGTTGGGACGCGGGGCACCGAGCGGCAATGCCGTTTGCGGCTGACCCCCGGCGCGCAGCAGCTTCGACTCGAGCACCGTGCCCTAGGTCAGCGTGAAGGGCTTGGTCAATTGGTTCTCAATGGTGTGATGGCCGCCGACACCTTGGCCATGACGCCGACTTTTTTAAGGCTGGTTGGTGAAGGCATGGATGTCGGTTTGGATCGCCGGCGCAAGGTCAGCGCCGACTGTGAGGGCCGTGGCGTTTACCGGTATGGGTCGCACATTAACCGTGTCAGCCTCACTCCCGGCCCGCAAGCGCCGGGCAGTCTGGCGAATGTTCCCGAGGCCATCGCGCAATGGGATTGATGGGGTTGGGTATCAATTTTTAAGGAGCACACATGAGCAGTTTTATATCGAGACGTCAGCTGTTGGGTGGTTTTGCGATGACATCGGCCTTGCCCGGTTCACTCTGGGCTCAAACCGCGTGGCCGACCAGGCCAGTGAAGGTGGTTGTCCCTTATCCAGCCGGCGGATCACCCGATCTGTTTACCCGCGTCGTGGCCCGAGAGTTGAGCAGCATTCATGCACAACCTTTTAACATTGACAACAAACCTGGGGCTGCAGCCTTGATCGGCGCGCGGGCAGTTTCACAAAATCCCAATGATATCCACGCCTTGGCTTACATCACCTCGGGCCATGTCACGTTGCAGGCAATGGACCCTTCTTTTAATTTGCTGAAGGAATTCAAATTGGTCAGCCGGATGAGCAATTCGCCCTTCGTCTGCGTTGTCAATGCCAAGTCGCCGTTCAAGACCATGGCAGATTTGGTTGCGGCGGCCAAAGCCAATCCCGGTAAATTGACCTATGGCTCGGCGGGCATCGGTTCACCCGCTCACATGGCGGTGGAGTACCTTGAAGAAAGCCTACCGTCCTTCAAAGCCTTGCATATTCCCTACAAAGGTGCGGTCGAATCTGCGAATGCGATTTTGGGCGGACAGATTGATTTCGGCATCATGGTTCTGGGTACTGCGGTACCGCATCTCAAAGGCGGGCAGTTGCGAGCTTTGGCGGTGACGACCAGCAAATCGGTGCAACCAATTCCAGACGTTCCGTCGATCGCCGATACCGTGGCACCCGGCTATTTGTTTGGTGCCTGGGGTGGCTTTGCCATGCCCACAGGAACGCCAGATGATGTCATTGCACGACTGTACAAATCATTGATTACAGTTTCCACATCTGCGGCGCTGATCGAAGAGACCCGGCGTACCGGCTCGATCATCGGCATGAGTGAAAGCCCCAAAGAGTTTGCCGAGCAAATCGCCCGCGATGTAGCCACTGAGACGGCGATTGTGAAAAAACTTAACTTGAAGTAATGGCTGCCAGGCTAGCTATTCGAAAAAATTGACGCCAATCATGGGCATTGACCACAAACAAAACTCGCCGACCCGCGCTGACGAGGTACTTCACTTGACGCGGGAATTGGCACAACAGTGGGTTCGCCCACAAGCGCAGCGCTGGCAGCGCGAACGTGTGATGGGGCTGGAGGTTGTGCAAGAAGCGGCGCGCCTGAATCTGCTGGGTGTTCAGGTGCCCGTGGAGCTAGGCGGGCTGGGTTTGCCCTTCAGCGTCAAGTCGGGCATGGCGTCGATCCTGGCCGAAGCAGATTTTGGTTTTGCCTTGTCATTGATCAACACCCAGGGGGTCGCCTCCACGCTGGCCAACTGGCTGCCGGCGGCGGTCTCACAGCGCTGGCTGGGCGATTTGTTGAGCGGGCAGCGCATCGGTTGCACCTGCTTGACCGAGCCAGGGGCGGGCTCGGATTTTGGCGCCATTCAGATGCAAGCCACGCCGCATGGTTCGGCTTGGCGTCTGCAGGGTGAAAAGGCCTGGATCATCAATGCGCAGGTGGCCGAGGTGATGGTGGTGTACGCACAAACCCAGCCGGGAAGCGGTGCCAAGGGTATCGCCGCGTTCGTCGTGGATGCGTCGCGACCGGGCTTTCTTCGCACCGATCGCGGGCGCACCGAGACTGTGGCCTCGCTGGGTACGGGCGGCTTTGTGCTGGATGGCTATGAAGCGCGCGCCGACGAAATGCTGCACCCGCCTGGCATGGCCTTCAAACGCGCCATGGGTTCCATCAACATGGCACGCACCTATGTGGCGGCCATGGCAACGGCCATGGTGGTGGACAGCTTGCGCATCGCCCGTGCTTATGGTGAGCAGCGTCATACCTTTGGCCGTGCCTTGCAGGAGCACCAGGGTTGGCGTTGGGTGCTTGCCGATGCCATGGTTGATGTCGAGGCGGCGCAGTTGCTGATCGAGCAGGCCTGTGCGGCTGCGGACGCTCAAGCGCCCATGGATGCATTGGCTGCGCGCGCCAAAATTTTCTCCACCCGCATGGCGAGCAAACATATTGCGAGTTTGTTGCATGCGTTGGGTGCGGCCGGCCTGAGCGCGCAATACCCCTTGAGCCGCCATTTGGCCGGTGCTCAGGTGGCCACGCTGGTAGACGGCTCCACTGAAATGTTGCTTGAGCGGGTTTGGGCCAGCCAAGTCGGCCCCAACGCGCCCCTGAAACAAGCCGTTCAGCAGGAGAGGTTGAATTGAAAGCCGCTTTTTCCATGGCCCAGATCAGCCGATGACCATCGAGCGTGTCGAAATAGACTAGCCCAAGCGTAATGAAGTGCTGGTTCGAACCCGTGTGAGCGGGCTATGTCGCAGCCACCTGCATTTTATGGAGTGTTTGTAATCCACACCTGTGCCCGCTGTGCTGGGCCATGAAGCTGCCGGGGTGGTTGAAGCGGTGGGTAAAGACGTTACAAACGTCATGCAAGGTGACCATGTGGTCACCTGTCTATCGGTGTTCTGTGGCCACTGCGAGTTCCGCGTGACTGGCCACCTGACCATTTGCAGCAACACCGCAATCAAGATGCAGTCCGGCAAGGCCAAACGTTTGCGCTGGAAGGGTGAGCACCTGAGCCAGTTCCAGAACCTGTCGTCCTTTGCAGCGCAGCTGCTGGTGCATGAAAATGCTGTGGTCAAAATCCGGGGAACGATGATGGGCTCCAAAAATTTTCGTCTTGATATCCCCCGCCTGGTGGAGTTCCACATGCAAGGGCGCATGAAGCTTGATCAGCTGGTCTCGAATCGGCTCAAGCTGGACCAGATCAACGACGGTTTTTCTGCTTTGCAACGCGGCGGAATCGCCAGGAGTGTGGTGGTCTTTGACTAACTGGCCGATGCCCAAGTGGCCCGAGCTGCCCTAACTGGGCAAGGCCCGCCAGTGCACCGATTTTTGCGTGGTGATTTCATGAAAAAACTCCATGCCAAAGCCGTGGCCCAAGCCACTGGACTTGACGGGCTCAGAACTGCCCCCCGGAGCCTTGCCACGTAGCGTGTTGATCTTGACCATGCCAGCGCGCAAGGAGTGAATGGCGCGCAGCGCACGCGGTGCCGATGTGGTCATGACCATGGAAGCCAGGCCAAAGCGTGTGCAGTTGGCCATCTCGATGGCCTCGTCAAAATCATCAAAAGCGATGCAAGGTGCGACCGGGCCGAACGTTTCTTCCGTCATCAAGCGACCGTTGGGATCTGGATGGCTGATGACAGTGGGCGGATAGAAAAAGCCTTTTCCTGGCATTCGTGCACCCCCATGGTGCAAGCTTGCGCCTGCAGCAAGGGCTTCTTGGACCTGAAGCGAGACAATACTCAGCTGGTTGTGGTCGACCAAAGGGCCCATCTGAATGCCATCCCTCAATCCGTTGCCTTGTCGGATGGCCCGCGCCTGTTCTGCCAGCGCATTGACAAACTCTGGGAATATTTTTCGCGCGACATACAGCCGTTCGGTTGAGGTGCATATCTGCCCAGCATTTGAAAATGCCGCCTCTGCAGCCAGGCGGGCGGCGGAGGCGACATCGACGGTTTCATCAACGATAAGTGCGTCTTTGCCACCCAACTCCAAAATGGCTTTCTTCAAGCTTTGACCGCAAATGGCGCCCAAGTGACGTCCAGTCGGCTCACTTCCAACAAAGACCAGCAAATCCACCTGCGGGTGTCGCACCAAGGCTTCGCCCACAGTTGGACCGTCCCCCAGCAAAACATTGACAACACCAGTGGGCAAGTGGTCAAAGACGCGCTCGACAATCAGACGTGACGTCAATGGTGTTTTTTCTGAGGGTTTCCAAACCACCGTGTTGCCCACTAGCAAATTGGGCACCACATTGTCGAGGCCCAGTGCCACAGGAAAATTCCACGGCATGACGCAGGCACACACCCCTCGCGCAAACCTTTGTTGAAAATTGAGCTCTAAGTCAGCCGCCATCTGTTGACCACTTCGCAGATGGATCACCATTTCCGCAGACGAGCGCATCCCCTCAATGGCTTTGTTAACCTCATTGAGCGAATGCAACAAAGGTTTGCCCATTTCTCGGGTGAGCAAATGGGCCACTTCGTTGCGAATCTGTGTCAACCGGTCAATGGCTGTCACGATCAGCTGGCGGCGCTGCGTGGGTGATCGTGCGGCCCAAGGTTCAAACGCGCGGCGGGCGGCTACAACGGCAGCCTCGACATCGTTGGCATGTCCTCGCGGGATGGTGTCAATCAGCTCTTCCGTGGCGGGGTCCAGAACATCCAGGGCGTCGCCCGAACCCGGGAATGCCCGGTTGTCGATCCAGTGGGTTTGCATCAAGAGTCTTTCTGGCGCTGAAGCGCTTCAATAGGGCGGGAGTCTGGAGTCGACGGGCTCAATGCGTCACAAAAGCCGAACAGGCCGGCTTGACCACCGGTATGAATGAACACGATGTTGTCGTTGGCTCGGTAATGCCCGCGCCGGATCCAGTCCATCAAACCGGCCATGGCTTTGCCGGTGTAGACCGGGTCGAGCAAGATGCCCTCCAGCCGTGCCACCTGTTGAACAGATTCCACCATGGCGGGTGTAGGAATGCTGTAACCCATACCCAGGTAGTCGGCGTTCACCCGAATAGCCTCTGGTGGTATCTCAGGGATGTCTCCGATCCATTGCGCAGTGGCTAAAGCCAGCGCCGAGACCCTGGCGTGTTGAAGATGTGCGGCTTGGCTGACAGCAAACCCTTGCACACCCACTGAGCTGTTTTGTGCGGCCAGCCCCACCACCAGACCCGCTTGCGTGCCCGCGCTGCCGCTGGCCAACACGATGTGATCAAGGTGTAAAGATTTTTCCCGAGCTTGGTTGAGCAGTTCTTGAGCGGCCAAGACATAGCCTAGCGTGCCTATCGGATTGGAGCCGCCACTGGGGATCAGGTAGGGGCGTTGACCCTTGGCGCGCAGCTCGTCGCCAACCTGGGTCAGTGCGGCAGGCATGTCGGTGCCGCCTGGAAGGTAGACGATATCAGCCCCGAGCAACCCGTCGAGCAGCACATTGCCGTTATGCAAATAGGCGTGGTCCGGATTTGGATGTCGGTGTTCCAGTAGGACGGTGCAAGCTAGCCCTAGCCGCGCAGCTGCAGCGGCAGTTTGGCGGACATGGTTTGATTGAAGCGCGCCCAGCGTGACCAGATGGTCCGCCCCATGCTGAAGGGCGTCTCCCAATAAAAACTCCAGTTTGCGTGCCTTGTTGCCACCCAACGCCATGCCGGTACAGTCATCGCGCTTGATCCACAGTTGTGGTCCACCCAGGTGCTGTGTCAGTCGGGGCATGAACTCCAAGGGCGTAGGGGCATGGCACAGGTCGACTCTGGGGAAACGCCCGAGGTTCATCGTGCAGCACCCGACACAGCATCCAGACTGGCCCAGGCTTCCTCTGCCGACACGCCGGGCGGTGGCGTAAAGGCAATAAACGCTTCTTCACCGACAGCTTTTTGGCCGCCATAAGCGTCGGCCTTGGCTCGCTGCGCTGCTTTGGCCCGGTCGTCTTGCAACTGCGGGTCACAGATGGACAACAGCACCAGCATGAGTCGGCGCTCGATGGCGTCTCCTTGCGCAGTACCGTGCAAATCGTGCAGTTCGTCAGGGTCGGAACAAAGGTCAAATGTCTGGGTGGGCATGCCCACATGGACGATTATTTTGTCGTCGCGCAGCCGGACCAAATAGGCCGCTGAGCGCGAGCCTTGTGCATGGTATTCAGCAAACACGGGACGCTCCAGGTCGTCCTGTCCCCCTGCCGCCGGCAACAGTGACACGCCTGGCAGGTCGGCATCAGCCGGCTGCGCTTGTGCGCCTGTCATGTCAAGGAGTGTCGGAAATAGATCCACATGCGAGACCAGTTGCTGTGATACATGACCGGCTTGAATACCCGGTCCTGCCAGAATCAGTGGCACCCCGACTGCGCCTTCAAACATCGATCGTTTGCCGAACAGGCCTTGCGCGCCAAACAGCTCTCCATGGTCGCTGGTGTACATCAAGCGGGTAGCGTCGAATATTTGAAGCGACTTCATCTCCTCGAGCACGACGCCGATCTGCTCATCCATGTGCGTGATCAAACCAAAATAGCTCGCTGCGATACGTTGCAGTACAGCCGGGTCGAGTTCAGGCGGCATGCCGTCGAGTTGTCGCGCGAACTCGACAGACGGATGAAAAGTCGTGGCTTTCATGTCAGGCGGTAGAGGCATGTCTTGCTGTGGATACATGTCCAAAAAACGTTTGGCCACGGTAAAGGGCGGATGGGGGCTGATGTAAGACACGATCAGTACCGATGTTTTGTTTTCTGTGGGTTCATGCTCCCGTAGCCAGGCCACGGCCTGCTCGGTAATTTGACGGTCGTAGTCTTGGTAATGGGTGTCACCCTCCTTGGACAGATCGTCATACAAACCCATCATCACACCAGGCTCTTTGGGTTTTTGTGCATCAAAGCCCCGCAACAGTCCTTTGAGAGCGCCTTTGCCTTCATGCAAGTGCATAGGCAATATTTCTTGGTTGAACCCGTTGTCGTCGTCTCCGCTACGGTAATGCAATTTGCCGATGGCTGTCACATGGTGCCCCTGTTCGCGCAGGCGATGCATCCAGCTCGAAATTTCACCGTCATAGGCCATGACATTGTCCCAATAGCCGGTTTGGTGCGGATAGCGGCCGGTCGCCATGGCTGCCCGCGCTGGGCAGCAAAGCGGGCTGGTGCTGTAGGCATTGGCAAAACGTGTTCCGCGCTTGGCGATGGCGTCGATATGCGGTGTCTGAACGACCGGGTGCCCATAGCAGCCGAGCACTGACCGGTTGTGGTTATCAGCGACGAAGATCACAAGGCGTTGGTGTGCAGGCATCTGTGGGTCCTCAAAAAGGTCACCCCAATTATGCTGGTTAACTAGCAAACCAGCAACATTAATGTTGCCATTCAGCCTTATCATGTGTGTTGTTTCACCTCTCTTGCTCCCACAAAGTCCATTTCAGGAGCCTTTCGCCTTGACTGCTGCCCACAACAAGTCGCCGCTTTATCACAGCATTGCTGGTGCCCTTCGGGCCTTGATTGCCAGTGGAGAGTTGAAAGTAGGGGCCCAATTGCCGACGATTGCAGCAATGGCCAAACGTTATGAGGTCGCGCCCGTCACCGTTCGTGAAGCACTCCGACTGCTGACCGAGGAGGGCTTGATTCGTGGACGCCGTGGCAGTGGCACCTTTGTCAACGAGGCGCCGCAGCGTATGACCTCACCTGTCACAGAAGCAGGGTGGCCCCAACTGCCGCAAAACTTGCGCGAGCACCGGGGTCGAATTTTGGAAACGGATGACGCCCCGCCGCCTCTGTTGTCACATGAAGGCACGCTGGCGCCAGCCTATCGGCGGATGCGCCGCGTCCATCTGGATGAGCGTTCAGACCCTTTTCGGGTAGTGGAGCTCTTTGTGGCTCGTCACTATTACGATCAAGCGCCCAGTCGATTCGACCAAGAGATGGTATTGGTGGTACTTGAAGAGTTGGATGCGGCAAACCTGGTTGAAATGCGACAAAGCTTCAGCCTGACCATCGCCGACGCCGAGGTGGCGGCGCATCTGGGTGTACATGCTGGCGATCCCTTGGGGCGGCTCAGACGCTCGCTGGTAGATTCACACGGTGTAGTGGTGTATTTTTCAATTGCGCTGATCCGTTCGGATCGGATCTCGCTGGCCTGGTCGATGCGCCGACCCGTGCAGCAAAACCCCAGCGCTTGACAAATTTTCCGTTGGCCAAGTCACCGGTGTGCTGGGCTTGGTTGGCGCTGTGAACTTCGGCAAAACCATCCACACACACCCCACGCTGTGCGAAAGCATCGGCATGGCGTCGTCGTCGGTGGTGAACGGCGCTTGCTTGGACATGCCTCCAGCAAGCAGGTAAAACCAAAAGCAGCTGAAGGGCTAAAAAATTCAGCTGCTTAGCTGAGATACGTCCTGAATAAGATGAGGAAGAAGACTGGTAATTTCATATCCCGCGCAGTGTTGGCTTGGATATATCCTTTTCCAAATCCCGCTGCAACCCGATCCAAGCAG
>JBIKHW010000083.1:0-10394 GCA_044361935.1 Limnohabitans sp.
GGCCATGGGCTTCACCAACCCGGTCGCCACCGTGCTCGACGCCTTTGGCATCGACAAGGACGCCCGTGGCAACGCCAAGGCCAGCACCGACTTCACGGGCGGCTATGCCACCAACGTGAACAAAGTGTTTGCCGCAGGCGACATGCGCCGGGGTCAGTCCTTGGTGGTGTGGGCCATTCGCGAAGGCCGTCAGGCTGCACGCGCGGTCGACGAATTCCTGATGGGGAAAAGCGACCTGCCACGCTGAGGTTACCGGGTTCTAGGTAAAATCCCTAGTCCACCAAGGTTTGCAAAGCGTAAGCCTTGTTTGATTAACATCACAAGAGCCGGACCCCTCCGGCTTTTGTTTTTCATGAACAACCTATCTACACCACCGCCACTTGTTGAACTGCGCGACCTGAGTTTCGGGTACGGCGACCGTGTCATCTTGAAGAATCTGAGCTTCAATGTGCCGCGAGGACAAGTCACGGCCCTGATGGGGGTGTCTGGCGGTGGCAAGACCACGGTTTTGCGTCTGATCGGCGGGCAAATTCGCGCCAGTGCTGGCCAGCTGCTCTTTGATGGTCAAGACATCACGCCCATGCGCCAGCCCGAGTTGTACGCAGCCCGCCGCCGCATGGGCATGCTGTTCCAGTTCGGTGCGCTGTTCACCGACATGAGTGTGTTCGACAACGTGGCTTTTCCTTTGCGTGAGCACACCCATTTGTCCGAAGACCTGATTCGCGACATCGTGCTCATGAAGCTGGACGCTGTGGGTTTGCGCGGTGCGCGGGACCTGAAGCCCTCTGAGATATCGGGCGGCATGAGCAGGCGTGTGGCTTTGGCCCGAGCCATTGCACTGGACCCAGATCTCATCATGTACGACGAGCCCTTTGCGGGTCTCGACCCGATCTCGCTGGGCACCGCTGCGCGTCTGATCCGACGCCTGAACGACAGCCTGGGCATCACCAGCGTGGTGGTGTCGCACGATGTGACCGAAACCTTTGAAATCGCCGACCATGTGGTCATCCTCGCGCATGGCGGCGTGGCCGCGCAGGGCACGCCTGCCGAGCTGCGCGTCAGTACCGATCCGCTCATCCATCAATTCGTACACGCCTTGAGTGATGGCCCCGTGCCATTCCATTACCCAGCGCCCACAGCCGCACAAGACTATGACCGGAGGTCGGCATGATCACCGCCATGCTGAGCGCTTTGGGGGCCAGCACGCGACAACTGCTCGCGGATTGGGGTTTTGCTGCGCGTTTGTTTTTCAAGTTGTTGGGCATGTCGGGCGCTACACTGCGACGATTTGGCCTGGTGCGAGATCAGGTGCATTTCCTGGGCAACTATTCACTGGCCATCATCACCGTTTCGGGCCTGTTTGTAGGTTTTGTATTGGGTTTGCAGGGTTACTACACCTTGCAGCGTTATGGCTCTGCCGAGGCGCTGGGTTTGCTGGTGGCCCTCAGTTTGGTGCGCGAGTTGGGCCCGGTCGTGGCAGCTTTGTTGTTTGCTGGCCGCGCCGGGGCATCCCTGACGGCCGAGATCGGTCTCATGCGTGCGGGTGAGCAACTCACGGCCCTGGAGATGATGGCGGTCGACCCCCTGAAACGCATTTTGGCCCCGCGCTTTTGGGGGGGCATCATCGCCTTGCCCTTGCTGGCGGCCGTGTTCAGCGCGGTGGGCATTTTGGGTGGCTACGTGGTGGGTGTCTTGCTCATCGGCGTTGACTCGGGTTCCTTCTGGAGCCAGATGCAAGGCGGCGTGGATGTGTTCAAGGACGTGGGTAACGGCATCATCAAAAGCGTCGTGTTTGGTGTGGCCGTGACTTTCATCGCTTTGCTGCAAGGTTATGTGGCCAAGCCCACCCCCGAGGGTGTGGCCAGTGCCACCACGCGCAGTGTGGTGGTTTCTTCTTTGTCGGTGTTGGGGCTGGATTTCATCCTCACCGCGATGATGTTCAGCATTTGAGGAGGACGGCATGCAACGTTCAAAAAATGATGTGTGGGTCGGATTGTTTGTTTTGCTGGGTGCCGTGGCCGTGCTGTTTTTGGCGCTCAAGGCAGCCAACTTGCTGACCTGGAGTTTCAGCAAGGACTACGAGGTCACGGCCAAGTTCGACAACATCGGCGGGCTCAAGCCCGGCGCTGCGGTCAAGAGTGCCGGAGTGGTCGTCGGGCGGGTCAAGAAGATCGAATTTGATGGCGAGTCCTTCCAGGCGAAAGTCACCTTGGGGATGCAGACCCAGCACGCCTTTCCGCAAGACAGCTCCCTGAAGATCCTCACCAGCGGATTGCTGGGTGAGCAATACCTCGACGTTGCGCCCGGCGCTGACGAGAAAAACCTGGCCGCCGGAGACCGCATTGGCTCCACCCAGTCGGCCGTCATCCTGGAAAACTTGATCAGTCAGTTCTTGTTCAACCAGGCCGAAAAACCCAAAGCCGAAAGCCAAAAACCATGATTGCCTGGACGAAACGCATGGCACTGCTGGCCAGCTTGCTGGTCTTGCAGGGTTGCGCGACTGTGCAAACTGCCGATGCACGCGACCCTTGGGAGTCGATGAACCGCAGCGTTTTTCAATTCAATGAAGTGGTAGACGCTGCCGCCATCAAGCCCGCAGCGCAGCTGTATGTGAAAGTGCTGCCCAGCTTTGTGCGCACGGGCGTCGGCAACTTTTTTGGCAACTTGGGGGACATTTGGTCCATGGCCAACAGTGCCCTGCAGCTCAAGGGGCAGGCCACGGTAGAGACCTTCATGCGCATCAACGTGAATACGTTTTTGGGCCTCGGTGGCTTGCTGGACGTGGCCACCGAAATGCGACTCGAAAAAAGCAAGGAAGATTTCGGACAGACCTTGGGTTACTGGGGCGTCAAGCCCGGCCCCTATGTGGTGCTGCCTTTGTTGGGGCCGTCCACGTTGCGCGACACCCTGGCCTTGCCGCTGGACATGCAGGGCGATGCTTCGAGGCAATTTTCAGATGAGGCCACCCGAAATACCTTGACAGTGACACGCGTTTTGGACATCCGCTCGGGCCTGCTGAAAACGGTGGACGTGGTCAAGGCCGCTTCGCTGGACCCTTACTCGTTTGTGCGTGACGGATTCCTCCAAAAGCGCCGCAACGACATTCACGACGGCAACCCGCCCTCTAGTTTTGACTACGGGGATGTCGAGTCCGACTCCAAATAAGCCCGTTACAGTTGGTCACACGCATTTCGGCCGCAGGCCCTATAGTTATTTCATGTTCAAAACCGATACCGCTCTTTTCCTGAACCGCCGCCATGTGCTTGTGGCTGCATGTGCCGCCAGCTTGCTGGGGGCTTCGGGCCTGGCCGTGGCCGCTGATGAGGCACCCGAGGCCTTCATCCAACGCATCACCAATGACACCCTGAACACCATCAAGGCCGACAGGGCCCTGCGCAGCGGCGACATTGGGAAAATCATGCAATTGGTCGACACGCAGCTGATGCCGCATGTCAACTTTCGCCGCATGACCGCCTTGGCCACGGGCCCTGCCTGGCGCAAAGCCACGCCCGAACAGCAAAAGCGCTTGCAAGACGAGTTCAAGGTCTTGTTGGTGCGCACCTATTCGGGCGCCCTCAGCCAGATCACCGACCAAGTCGTGGTGGTCAAGCCACTGCGGGCGGGCCAAGAAGATAAAAACCTGGTGGTCAACACCGAGGTGCGTGGCAAAGGTGACCCGATCCAGCTGGACTATCGCCTCGAAAAGACCCCTGGCCAAGGCGCAGGCTGGATGATTTTTGACCTGAACGTGCTGGGCGTGTGGCTGGTCGAAAACTACCGCAACCAGTTCACCAAAGAAATCAATGCTGGTGGCATCGATGCGCTGATTGCCAGCTTAGCCGCACGCAACAAATCCAACGCCAAAGCTTCTTGAAACCATTGACATGAGCCCTCTGAAATTACCCGCCAGCTTGCTGCACGACCAGGCCGACGCCTGCCTCGCGCAGTGGGTGAAGCAATTGCCGGCAGCCTTACCGCCTTCAGTGGCCCTGGACGCCTCCGGATTGGCAGAGTTTGACTCCTCTGCGTTGGCCGTTTTGCTGGGCTTACGAAGGGTATTGACCCAAAAAGGCAGTGCGCTGCAGGTCGAGGGCATGACGCCGCGTTTGCGCGAATTGGCCAGTTTGTACGGGGTGATGGACCTGCTCCAACCCGCCTGAGTGTTGGGTTTTGAGGCTTTTTAGGGCCGATCTGCAGCGTGCACCCTGGGGTCTGCAGGTCAGCACTTAAAATAGGCGTCTCTCATGCCAGCGCTCTCTTTTCAATCCGTTTCCAAAATCTATCCGGCCAAACAGGCGGGCGCAGCTGCGTTCAAGGCGCTTGACCAAGTCAGCTTTGATGTGGAGGAGGGCGAATTTTTCGGCCTGCTCGGCCCCAACGGCGCGGGCAAAACCACCCTGATCAGCACCCTGGCGGGCCTCAGCCGCCCCACCACCGGGCGCGTCTTGGTGCATGGCCACGATGTGCAAAGTGACTACGCCGCTGCCCGCCGCCTGTTGGGTGTGGTGCCGCAAGAGTTGGTGTTTGACCCCTTTTTTACCGTGCGCGAATCGCTGCGCATCCAGTCGGGCTATTTCGGCGTGAAGCACAACGACGCCTGGATCGACGAGCTGCTTGACAGTTTGGGCCTGACCGACAAAGCAGGCTCCAACATGCGCCAATTGTCTGGCGGCATGAAGCGCCGCGTACTGGTAGCACAAGCCTTGGTGCACAAGCCGCGCGTGATCGTGCTCGACGAACCCACCGCCGGGGTCGATGTGGAGCTGCGCCAGACCTTGTGGGCATTCATCGCCAAGCTCAACAAGCAAGGCCACACCGTTTTGCTCACCACCCATTACCTCGAAGAAGCCGAAGCCCTGTGTGGGCGCATCGCCATGCTCAAGCGAGGCCAGTTGCTGGCGCTGGAACGCACCTCCGACTTGCTGCGATCGGCCACCAGCCAAGTGCTGCGCTTCAAGCTGGACGGCGACTTGCCGCCTGCTGTGGCGGCCATCGCGCGTGTCACGGGCCGCATTGTGCAACTTCCCGTGCACAACGCGGTCGAGATCGAAAACCACTTGGCCACCCTGCGCACCGCTGGCTTGGTGGTGGAAGACGTGGAAATTCGTCAGGCCGACTTGGAAGACGTGTTTTTGGAAGTGATGAACCGCAAGCAAACCGCCTCGGGAGCCCTGGCATGACCGGCTGGCAAACCCTGCTCTACAAAGAGGTGCTGCGTTTCTGGAAAGTGGCTTTCCAGACGGTGGGTGCACCCGTGCTCACCTCGGTGCTTTACATGCTCATCTTTGGCCATGTACTGGAAGACCATGTCAAGGTCTACGACCAGGTCGCCTACACCTCGTTTTTGCTGCCGGGCCTGATGATGATGGGCGTGCTGCAGAACGCTTTTGCCAACAGCTCGTCGAGCCTGGTGCAAAGCAAGATCATGGGCAGCTTGGTGTTTTTGTTGCTGACGCCCTTGTCGCACCGCAGCTGGTTTGTGGCCTATGTGGGCTCTTCGGTGGTGCGCGGGCTGGCCGTGGGCTTGGGCGTCTTCGTCATCACCGGCTGGATGGTCAACATCACCTTCGTCAACCCGTTTTGGATTTTGGCCTTTGCCGTCATGGGCGCCGCATTGATGGGCGCGTTGGGCGTGATTGCCGGGCTGTGGGCTGAGAAGTTCGACCAGATGGCCGCCTTTCAGAACTTCATCATCATGCCCATGACGTTTTTGTCGGGCGTTTTTTACTCCATCCAGTCTTTGCCGCCGTTTTGGCAAAAGCTCAGCCACCTGAACCCTTTTTTCTACATGATCGATGGCTTTCGTTATGGCTTTTTTGGCCAAAGCGATGTCTCGCCTTGGCTCAGTTTGGCGGTGGTGGGCACCGCCTTGGCCGCCATCAGTGCCTTGACCCTTCACCTTTTGCGCATCGGCTACAAAATCCGAAGCTAAATTCCCATGAACGCTGAGCAACTCCAAGCCATCATCGCCGCAGGCCTTTCGTGCACCCACCTCACCGTGGAGGGCGATGGCCGCCACTGGAGCGCCGTGGTCGTGTCCGAAACCTTTGCGGGCATGCGCCCCATTGCGCGGCACCAGCGCGTGTACGCCACGCTGGGTCAAAAAATGCACACCGACGAGGTGCACGCCTTGTCGATGAAGACCTACACGCCCGCCGAATGGGCTGCGCAAGCCCCATGATCCGAAGGCCTTCGGGCCGCAACGCACAGACCTGACCCATGGACAAACTGAAAATTCGCGGCGGCCACCGCCTGCAAGGCACCCTTGATGTGTCGGGTGCCAAAAACGCCGCCTTGCCCGAGTTGTGCGCCGCTTTGCTGAGTGCCGAGCCCGTCACGCTGGCCAATGTGCCGCGCCTGCAAGACGTCTCGACCATGCTCAAGCTGATCCGCAATATGGGCGTGACGGCCGAGCACCATGAAGACGGCCGCGTCACGCTGAACGCCGGAGCTTTGAACAACCCCGAAGCGCCCTATGAGCTGGTGAAAACCATGCGGGCCTCGGTGCTGGCGCTGGGGCCCTTGCTGGCCCGTTTTGGGCATGCCAAGGTGTCGCTGCCCGGCGGTTGCGCCATTGGCTCGCGCCCGGTCGACCAGCACATCAAAGGCCTGCAAGCCATGGGTGCGGTCATCACGGTGGACCATGGCTACATGCTGGCCAGCTTGCCCGCAGGCCGCACGCGCCTCAAAGGCGCCCACATCACTACCGACATGGTCACCGTCACCGGCACTGAAAACTTCATGATGGCTGCGGCCTTGGCCGAAGGCGAGACGGTGCTGGAAAACGCCGCCCAGGAGCCCGAGATTCCCGACCTGGCCGAGATGCTCATCCAAATGGGCGCGAAGATCGAAGGCCACGGCACACGCCGCATCCGCATTCAGGGTGTTGACCGTCTGCACGGTTGCCAGCACCAGGTGGTGGCTGACCGCATCGAAGCGGGCACCTTTTTGTGTGCCGTCGCCGCCACCGGCGGTGATGTGGTGCTGCGCCACGGCCGCGCCGACCACCTCGAAGTGGTCATCGAAAAATTGCGCGATGCCGGTGCCACCATCGAGGCTGGCGAGGGCTTCATTCGCGTCAAGGCCGATGGCCGCCTGAAGGCCCAGAGCTTTCGCACCACCGAATACCCAGGTTTCCCGACCGACATGCAGGCGCAGTTCATGGCGCTCAACTGCATTGCGCAGGGCGCGAGCAAGGTGACTGAGACCATTTTTGAAAACCGCTTCATGCACGTCAACGAACTGGTGCGCCTGGGTGCGCACATCCAGATCGACGGCAAAGTCTCGGTGATCGAAGGTGTGCCCAAACTCTCAGGCGCCACCGTGATGGCCACCGATTTGCGGGCATCGGCCAGCTTGGTGATTGCCGGCTTGGTGGCCGAAGGCGAAACCATCGTCGACCGCATTTACCACCTGGACCGCGGCTATGACCGGATGGAGTTGAAACTGCGCGGCCTGGGTGCCGACATTGAAAGAGTGAAATGATCACGCTGGCCCTGTCCAAAGGACGCATCTTTGACGAAACCCTGCCGCTGCTTCAAGCCGCGGGCATCGAGGTGCTGGAAGACCCCGAAAAATCACGCAAGCTGATCTTGCCCACCAACCAGCCTAATGTGCGCGTGGTCTTGGTGCGGGCCAGCGATGTGCCCACTTATGTGGAGTACGGCGGCGCTGACTTGGGCGTGACCGGTTTGGACACGCTGATCGAGCACGGTGGCCAGGGCTTGTACCAGCCGCTGGATCTGAACATCGCCAAATGCCGCATGAGCGTAGCCGTGAGGGCCGATGACGACTATGCGGCGCTGGTGCGCACCGGAGCTCGCCTGAAAGTAGCCACCAAATACACGACCATTGCCCGCGATTTTTTTGCCACCAAAGGCGTGCACGTCGACCTGATCAAGCTTTATGGCAGCATGGAGCTGGCCCCGCTCACAGGCTTGGCCGATGCCATCGTCGATCTGGTGTCAACAGGCAACACGCTCAAGGCCAACCACTTGATTGAAGTCGAACGCATCATGGACATCAGCTCGCGCCTGGTCGTGAACCAGGCCGCGCTCAAGCTCAAGCAGGCGCCCATACGAGCCATCATCGACGCGTTTGCGGGCGCAGTGAAGAAAGACTGAACATGGGATTGCACGCCAAACCTTTGCAACTGAACACGGCAGACGCCGGTTTTGAAGCGGCCTTCGCGGCCCGCCTGCATTGGTCTGCCGACACCGACGCCGCCATCGAGCAGCGTGTGGCCGACATCCTGGCCGATGTGCAAAAGCGTGGCGATGCGGCCGTGCTGGAGTACACCCAGCGTTTTGATGGTCTGCAAGCCCCCGATGTGAAGGCTTTGGAAATCACCCAAGCCGAACTGAAAGCGGCACTCGACAGCCTGCCCGCAGCACAACGCGAAGCCCTGCAAGCCGCCGCCGCCCGGGTGCGCAAGTACCACGAAGCGCAAAAGAAAGCATCTGGCGAGAGCTGGAGTTACCGCGAAGAAGATGGCACTTTGCTCGGCCAAAAAGTCACACCACTCGACCGCGTGGGCATCTATGTGCCCGGTGGCAAAGCCGCTTACCCGTCTTCGGTGCTGATGAACGCGATTCCGGCCCATGTGGCGGGCGTGCAAGACATCATCATGGTCGTGCCCACGCCCGTGCGCGGCAGCGTGGCCACCGGTGGCTCTGGCGCAGCGGCCGCTTCCAGTCGGGGTGAGCGCAATGAACTGGTCTTGGCCGCCGCTTATGTGGCGGGTGTCACGCGTGCTTTCACAGTGGGTGGTGCACAAGCCGTGGCTGCGCTGGCTTATGGCACCGCCACCATCCCCAAGGTCGACAAGATCACTGGCCCGGGCAACGCCTATGTGGCCAGCGCCAAAAAGCGCGTGTTCGGCACCGTGGGCATCGACATGATCGCGGGCCCCTCAGAAATTTTGGTGTTGGCCGATGGCAGCACGCCCGCCGAATGGGTGGCGATGGATTTGTTCAGCCAGGCCGAGCACGACGAGCTGGCGCAAAGTATTTTGCTCTGCCCGGATGCGGCCTACATCGCCGAAGTGCAAGCCGCCATCGACCGCCTCTTGCCCACAATGCCGCGCCGCGAAATCATCGCCAAGTCTTTGAACGACCGAGGCGCCTTGATTTTGACGCGCAACATGGAAGAAGCCTGCGCCATCAGCAACCGCATCGCGCCCGAGCACCTGGAGGTGTCGAGCAGCGAGCCGCACCGCTGGGAGCCGCTGCTGCGCCACGCAGGGGCGATCTTTATGGGGGCTTTCACCAGCGAATCCTTGGGCGACTACTGCGCAGGCCCCAACCACGTGCTGCCAACCAGCGGTACGGCGCGCTTTTCGTCGCCGCTGGGCGTGTACGACTTCCAAAAACGCAGCAGCTTGATCGAGGTGAGCGAAGCCGGTGCCCAGATATTGGGGCGCATCGCCGCCGAGCTGGCTTATGGCGAAGGCCTGCAAGCGCACGCCCGCGCCGCCGAATTGCGCCTGAACCCTGTTCCCCCCATGCGAGAGCCGACATGACCGTGAGCCCCCAACTGATGCAACGCATCCGCCAGGACGTGAAGTCCATGCACGCCTACGCCATCCAGGAATCGGTGGGCATGGTCAAGCTCGACGCGATGGAAAACCCACACCGCCTGCCTGCAGATTTGCAAAAGGCTTTGGGCGAGCGACTGGGGGCCTTGGCCCTCAACCGCTACCCCGACGGCCGCGTGAACGAGCTGCGCCATGGTTTGGCCCAGCACGCCGGCATGCCAGAAGGCTTCGACATCATGCTGGGCAACGGCTCGGACGAGTTGATTTCTTTGCTGGCCATGGCCTGTGATGTGCCCGGCGCTGCCATCCTCTCGCCCTTGCCCGGCTTTGTGATGTACGCCATGAGCGCCCAACTGCAAGGCCTGGCCTTCCACGGTGTGCCGCTCACCGCCGACTTTGAACTCGACGAAGCCGCCATGCTGGCTGCCATTGCCGAGCACAAGCCGTCCATCGTGTACTTGGCTTACCCGAACAACCCCACCGGTAACCTGTGGAACGACGACACGATCGAAAAGATCGTGTTGGCCCAGGGCGCTCAAGGCGGCCTGGTGGTCATGGACGAGGCCTACCAGCCTTTTGCCAGCCGAAGTTATATCGACCGCATCACGCGCCATACGCACGTTTTGCTCATGCGGACGATGTCCAAGTTTGGCCTGGCCGGGGTGCGTCTGGGTTACATGATCGGCCCCAAGGCTTTGGTGGCAGAGATCGACAAAGTGCGCCCGCCCTACAACATCAGTGTGCTGAATTACGAGTGCGCTTTGTTTGCGCTGGAGCACACCGAAGTGTTTGCAGCGCAAGCCAAAGACCTGCGCGAGCAGCGCACCCGTTTGCTGCAAGCGCTGGCTACCTTGCCCGG
>JBIKHW010000084.1:0-10339 GCA_044361935.1 Limnohabitans sp.
AACCTCTGCCTGGAGTGTGGCCGTTTTGGTGGTGTTCCTGCTTGTTTGGGAGTTTGTCCCGGGGTGGCTGGATGTTCCCAAATTCGTGCTGCCTCCTTTCAGCCAAGTGTTGACGGAAGCTGTGCGCATTTGGGAAACCGAGCGCTTGATGTGGCACGCCGGCATCACGGCGGCCGAGGTGGTGATTGGCTTCGTTCTGGGTTCGTTTTTGGGCGCGGTCATCGGCTACGCCTTGGGTGTCTCACCTCGGGTTGAAGCGATTTTGTCGCCCTATTTGCTGGCTTTGCAGATTGCGCCCAAAGTGGCTTTTGCACCCCTGTTTGTGATGTGGCTCGGCTACACCATCTACCCGAAGATTCTGGTGGCCGTGTTGATTGTGTTTTTCCCGGTATTGATCAACGTGTTGTCGGCCATGCGTGCCATGGATGGAGATTTGATCAATTTGGCCCGCTCCTTTTCAGCGACACGCTTTCAGGTGTTTCGCATGGTCGAGTTCCCGACCACTTTGCCGCCTCTGTTTTCGGGCTTGCGCATTGCCAGCACCTTGGCGGTGATCGGGGTCGTGGTGGGCGAGTTGGTCGGCGGCAACATGGGACTCGGCTTTTTGCTGGTTTTCTTTGAGGGACAAGGCAACACAGCGGGCGTGTTTGTGGTGATCGGTGCGCTCACGGTGATCGGCATCTTGGCCTATTACGCGGTGGTGCTGGCTGAAAACAGGGTCTTGCATTACCTGGTGAACGCCCAACGCAATGGCACCTGAAAGAGCATCAAAAATGCAAGAAATCAATCTTCAGGGCAGCAAAGTGCTGGTCACCGGTTCAGCCCGGGGTTTGGGCGAGAGCTTTGCCCGGGCTTTGGTGGCCGCAGGTGCACAAGTGACCATCAGCGATGTTTTGCACGAACGGGGCCAAGCCTTGGCGGCTGAACTCGGACCGTTGGCGGTTTATGTGCCCCTGGATTTGCTGGACCCGGCCAGCATCCGCTTAGGGGTCGATGCGGCTGCAGTCGCCATGGGCGGCATGACGGGCCTGATCAACAACGCCGCCATCACCAACTCTGGCGGTAAGACCATGGACGAGCTGGGGCTCGACATGTGGGACCGCGTGATGGACGTGAACGTGCGCGGCACCTGGCTGGTCACCCAGGCGGCTCGGCCGCATCTGGCGGCCAGCGGTCGGGGGCGGGTGGTCAATTTGGCCTCGGACACGGCCTTGTGGGGCGCTCCTCGTTTGCTCGCGTATGCAGCGAGCAAAGGCGCCGTGATCGCCATGACCCGGTCTTTGGCCCGCGAGATGGGCGGTGATGCCATCACCGTGAACGCGATTGCGCCAGGACTGACTTTGGTGGAAGCCACCGAGTACGTGCCCCAAGCCCGGCACGACCATTACCTGAACGGGCGCGCCATCCAGCGCCCACAAATCCCAGAGGATGTGAATGCCGCTGCCTTGTTCCTGTTGACCCAGGGCAGTGGCTTCATCACGGGCCAGTTGCTGCCAGTCAACGGCGGTTTTGTCATGAATTAACAAACAGGAAAAACCATGGACGCACACGCAAAAAAAGTTTTAGAGGCTGCCAACCAGCCGCACTTCAACGAAAACGGCTTACTCAATGCCCAAATCCCGCCCGAGATGCACATCCAGGCCAGCATGCTGCAGCAAAGCGGCCAGTCCTTTGCCGATTGGATGCAAAGCCGGGTGGCACTCAAGTCAACCCGCCGCTACGACTGGGACGCTTTGAAGTTCCAAGCTGACTTTGACCCCAAATACCGCCGTGCCCAAATGCGTTATGTCGGTACTGGCGCAACGGGGGTGGCCAAAGACGGCAACACCGTGCCCTCGGCCCACTTCACGTTTTCGACCATGTTGATTCCAGCCGGTGGCATTGGGCCATCGCACATCCATTACGACGTGGAAGAAATCTTCTTTGTGCTGCGCGGGACCATGAAGGTCATTTGCGAAAAAGACGGTGAGCGTTGGGAAGCCACGCTGGGCGAGCGGGACTTGATTTCGGTGCCGCCTGGCGTGTACCGCGAAGAGGTGAATATCGGCGACGAAGACGCACTGATGTGCGTGATGCTCGGCACCCCCAAGCCGATCACGCCGGTGTACCCGCCCGATTCGCCCTTGTCCAAAATCAAGCGCTGACATGAATCTCACCCCCTCGGATGCTTTGTCGGGCGTGGTGCGGTCCACCGTGGACACCGCGCACGGCAAGGTGCAGTTTCGCAGTGCCGGCATGGCGCCGAAGGTCACGCATGTGTTGCTGCATGGCATTGGATCGGCTTCGGCCAGTTGGGCTTTTCAGTTGGGCGCGGCTGTAAGCCGCAGCGACATTCGGGTGCTGGCTTGGGATGCGCCGGGCTATGGCCGCAGCACGCATTTGCCCATGGATTGCCCCAGTGCGCAAGACTACGCTGAGCGCCTGTGGTCTTGGTTGGATGCGCTGTATGTGAACCAGCCCGTGGTGCTGGCAGGGCATTCATTGGGCGCCTTGATGGCCGCCAGCGCCACACGCTTGCGCCCGCAGGCCGTTAGCCGTTTGGTTTTGTTGGCACCTGCCCGGGGCTACGGCGATGTCCCCTTGGCAGAGCGCGAACGCGTGGTGCAAGGCCGATTGGGCAATTTGCAGCAGCTCGGCCCTCATGGCATGGCTTTGGCTCGGGCAGCCGCCATGTTGTCGCCTGGTGCTGCGCCTGCGTTGCAAGAGGCTGTGCGCGAAACCATGGCCCAAATTGATCCGACTGGCTACGCCCAAGCGGTGCAAATGCTGGGGCAGGCCTGTTTGGCGCAAGACCTTAACAAACTCAACAGCCCTGTGCTGGTGGCCAGTGGCGAAGCCGACACGGTCACAACGCCCGCAAATTGCGATGCGGTGGCCCAGGATGCGGCCGCCAAGCGCATCAGCTTGGGCCCTGTGGGGCATGCGTGCCCGCTGGAGGCGGCCGAGGCGGTGAATGCATTGCTGGGGCTGCCCGCTTTGGGTGGTTTGGAGTGAACGCGACATGAACGACAAGCCCCAAAACGAAGACCGTTACACCGTACCTGGCTTGGCGCGTGGTCTGCAGTTGCTGATGCAATTCAACCGCGACGAAAGGGAGCTGAGCGGCGCCGAACTCTCGCGCCGGATGGGTTTGCCTCGCGCCTCGGTGTTTCGCATGTTGTTCACGCTGGAGCAAAGCGGATTTTTGGAGCGCTGCCCCGATGGCGTCAGCTACAAATTGGGTCTGGCTGTATTGCGTTTGGGTTTTGAATTGCTCGCCTCCATGGAGCTGACCGAGGTGGGGCGTCCGGTGATCGAAGCCTTGCGCGATCGAAGCGGTTTTTCGGCCCATTTGGTGGTGCGCGACGCCCGTGATGTGGTGTTCGTCGCCAAGGCAGCAGGCGGCAACGCCATGTTCCACTCGATCCAGGTCGGCGCGCGCTTGCCTGCGCACGCGACCGTGTTGGGCAGAACCTTGCTGTCCGATCTGGCGATGAAAGACCTGGCAGCGCTTTATCCTGAAAAAGTGTTGCCTGTTTACACCCCCAAAACGCCGACCAACTTGCAAGACCTGAAGGCTTTGATTGACCAGGACCGCGACAAAGGTTATGGCGTGAGCATGGGCGGGTACGAAACCGGCATCTCCACCATTGCTGCGCCGGTCTTCAATGAGCAAGGCCGTGTGACGGCCGCCATCAGCATTTCGGTGCCTTCGCAGCGCATTGAAGACGAGGCGCTGATGCCGCTCGTCGAGCTGGTGCGAGAAGCGGCCGCCCAATTGACAGAACGTCTGAGCCATTTGCCCCAAAGAGGGGCGTGGCCTGCCAAATCCAAGGAAAAGAAAATCGCATGAACTCGACTTCTGACAGCATCACCGTGGGCGAATTGGTCGCCCGTTTTCTGGAAGCCTGTGGTGTGAAGACCGCTTATGGTGTCATCTCCATCCACAACATGCCGATCCTGGACGCCTTTCACACGCGTGGGCAGATCCGTTTTGTGTCAGCCCGAGGCGAAGCCGGTGCCTGCAACATGGCCGATGCCGCGGCCCGCGTGAGCGGCGTGCTGGGCGTGTGTGTGACCAGCACTGGCACCGGTTGCGGCAACGCCGCCGGGGCCATGGTCGAGGCCATCACCGCAGGCACGCCCATGCTGCACCTGACGGGCCAGATCGAATCGGAATTTCTCGACCGGGATTTGGGCTTCATCCATGAGCACCCCGCGCAGCTGGCCATGCTCAAGTCGGTGGGCAAAGAAGCGTTTCGCATCCGCAACCCCGAGACCGCGCTGGCCACTTTGCGCGAAGCCGTGCGTGTGGCCTTCACGCCGCCCTGTGGCCCCGTCAGCATTGAAATCCCCATCGATGTGCAGGCCATGCGCTTGCCTTTGACCCTTGATCTGATGCCCTGGCCGGTCGCCCCGCTGGTGCCTGCGCCCACTGCTGTGCAGACCTTGGCCGATCTGTTGGCATCTAAAAAGCGGCCCTTGTTGTGGCTCGGTGGCGGTGCCCGTGGGGCCGGGCCTGCTGTGCAGCGCCTGGTGGCGATGGGCTGGGGGGTGGTCACTTCGGTGCAAGGCCGCGGCGTGTTGCCCGAAGACCACCCAGCCAGCCTGGGCTCGTACAACCTGCAAAAGCCCAGCGAAACTTTCTACCAATCGGTCGATGCACTCTTGGTGGTGGGCTCGCGTTTGCGCAGCAACGAGACCTTGACCTACAAGCTGCAACTGCCTGCGCACCGTTTTCGCATCGATGCCAACGCACTCACCCAGAACCGGGCTTACGACAGCGAGTACTTTGTGCAAGGCGATGCCGCCTTGACCCTGGACGCCTTGGCCGATGCTCTGGAAGGCCGCATGCAGACCGATCCGGCATTCTTGGCTGATCTGAAAAATGCCCGACGAGAAGCCGAGGCCTTGGTGGACAGCACTTTGGGGCCTTACGTCAAGCTCAAGAACAGTTTGCAAGCAGCGACTGGAAAAGACCTGTGGTGGGTGCGTGACATCACCTTGTCCAACACCATGTGGGGCAACCGTGCTCCAGTGTTAGACCACCCGCGTGCAGGTGTGCACGCCCTGGGCGGCGGCATTGGTCAAGGACTTGCCATGGGCATTGGTGTGGCGCTGGCCAACCATGAACATGCGCTGGGGCGCAAGACCGTGGTGATGGCGGGTGACGGCGGCTTCATGCTCAACGTGGGCGAGTTGGCCTGCGCGGCGCAAGAGCGCGCCGACATGCTGATTTTGCTGATGAACGACAGCCGCTATGGCGTGATCAAGAACATTCAAGACGCTGTGTATGGCAGTCGCCATTGCTATGTGGAATTGCACAACCCCGACTTTGCGCAGTTCTGCGCCAGCTTGCAGGTGGCGCACCACAAACTGAGCGATCCGACGCAGACCGACGCCGTTTTGCAACAGGCCCTGCAAACCCCTGGCCCGGTGGTGGTCGAGGTGGACATGGCCGCTTGGGGCGCGTTTGCCGTGAAGTTTGCTGGCCCGCCCAAAAAGACGGACTGAGCCATGCGCATCCAGGAATTGACCTTGATCGGGTTTGGCGCCATCGGGCGTGCTGTTCACCAGCGCATGCTGGGGCATGCGGGGGTGCGCATCACGCACATCGTGGTGTCAGCGGGCAAAGTGGCGGCTTTGCAGACCGAATTGGGCTCGGGCGTGACGGTGACGCACCAAGTGCCAGAGACGACCCCTTTGGTGCTCGAGTGCGCAGGCCACACCGCCTTGACCATGCATGTGTTGCCGGCTTTGCGTCGTGGTACCGAGTGCGCCGTGTTGTCGATTGGGGCCTTGTCTGAGCCCGGCTTGCCCGAGCAGCTGCAAGCCGCAGCCGAGCAGGGGGGCACACAGTTGCACCTGTTGGCCGGTGCCATGGGCGGTATCGATGCGCTGTCAGCGGCGCGCCAAGCGGGCTTGGACAGCGTGACCTACATCGGCCGCAAGCCGCCGGCAGGTTGGCGTGGCTCGCCTGCTGAGGCTTTGGTCAACCTCGATGCATTGACCGAGCCCACGGTGATTTTGGACGCCACCGCCCGCGAAGCGGCCCGCTTGTACCCCAAGAATGCCAATGTGGCCGCCACCCTGTCTTTGGCTGGTGTGGGGCTGGATAACACCCGCGTGCGCCTGATCGCCGACCCGGGTGTGACCGAGAACATCCATGAGTTTGAGGCCAAGGGCGCTTTTGGAGAAATGCAGCTGCGCTTGCGCGGCAAGCCCTTGCCCGACAACCCGAAAACGTCAGCGCTCACTGTCTTGTCAGCAGTGCGTTTTTTGCACAACCGCACGGCCAGCTTGACCACCTGACCCGGAGCCCTCCTTGATGACCGAAAAAATCCAGACTTTGCTTGCGGGCCGCTGGCGTGATGCCTCTGGGCCTGCCTATGAGACCGAATATCCGCACGATGGCTCGGCTGTGGCGCAGCTGCATGCAGCCACAGTGGGTGATGTGGACGAGGCCGTTCAGACGGCCGAGCAAGCGCGCTTGCAGCCTGCGTGGGCTCGCCTCATGCCCCATGAGAGAGCAGGCATGTTGCACCGAATCGCTAACGGGATCCGCGAACAATCGGAAACTTTGGCGCAATTGCAGCGCCTCGACAACGGCAAGCCCATCAATGAATGCCGCGCCTTGGTGGCCAGTGCTGCGGGGACGTTCCAGTACTTTGCTGCTGCAGCCGAGACCTGGGAGGATGCGGTCACGCCCACGCGCGGGGACTTCCTCACAATGAGTGTGCACGAGCCTTTGGGCGTGGTGGGAGCCATCACGCCCTGGAACTCGCCCATTGCCAGTGAGGCTCAAAAAATGGCCCCGGCTTTGGCTGCAGGTTGTGCCATCGTCATCAAACCGGCCGAGATCACGCCGCGCATGGCGATCGAGCTGGCCCGCATTGCGCAGCAAGCGGGTGTGCCCGATGGCATCGTGAGTGTGTTGCCGGGCAAAGGCTCGGTGGTGGGCGATGCGTTGGTGCGCCACCCGCTGGTCAAGCGCATTGCATTTACCGGCGGCACATCGGTCGGCATGGGCATTCAGCGCCTGGCCGCTGAAAAATTGATGCCGACATCGCTGGAGCTGGGCGGTAAATCGCCCACCATCGTGTGCGCCGATGCCGACCTCGACCACGCCGTCGCAGGGGTGATTTACGGCATTTTCAGCTCGTCAGGCGAGTCCTGCATTGCAGGATCGCGGGCTTTTGTGCATGCCTCGGTGTATGACGAGTTCAAGTCGCGCTTGCTGTCGGCGGTCAAAGGTTTGCGTGTGGCCGATCCGTCGCTTGAAAGTACCCACATGGGGCCTTTGGTGAACCGGGGTCACCGCGATTCGGTCGAGCGCTATGTGCAAATCGGTCGTGATGAAGGCGGCCAAATTTTGTGTGGTGGTGCGCGCCCACAAGGCGGCTATTACGAGCAGGGCAGCTATTACCTGCCCACGGTCATGGAAGGCTTGCCCAACACCGCCCGCCTGTGCCGCGAAGAAATTTTTGGACCGGTGTTGGCACTCTTGCCCTGGAGCGATGAGGCTGACCTGATCGCGCAATGCAATGACAACGATTACGGTCTGGCTTCGGGCATCTGGACGCGTGACTACAAAGCCGCTTGGCGCATCGGACGGGCCTTGCACACCGGCACGGTGTGGATCAATACCTACAAATTGTTCTCGGTCAGCACGCCATTTGGAGGCGTCAAATTGAGTGGCACGGGCCGCGAAAAAGGGAGTCAAGGCATTTTGGAATACACCACGCAGAAAAGTTTTTACTGGGGCATGAACGCCGCCCCCATGCCTTGGGCCAGCGCATGAAATCTTGCCCCGTGCATGGACGGGCTTGAGCCTGAACCCACCGAACGACAACACAAAAAAGGACTGAACCCATGGACTTGGGCATCGCTGGAAAAAAAGCTTTGGTGTGTGGCGCCAGCGCTGGCCTGGGTTTGGCCTGCGCGCAGGCGCTGGTGCGTGAAGGGGTGGATGTGTTGATTGTGGCGCGCACCGAAGCGCCTCTGCTGGCCGCCGCTGAGCGCTTGCGCCTTGTGGGTGCTGGGGCTGTGCAGTGTGTGGCCGCTGATGTGACCACCGAAGCTGGGCGTGCAAAAATTTTTGAGGTGCAACAAGACTTTGACATTGTGGTCACCAATGCGGGAGGACCGCCGCCGGGGGACTTCCGGCACTGGGACCGTGACATTTGGGTGCGTGCGATCGAGGCCAATATGCTGGCACCCATTGAGTTGATCAAGGCCACGGTGGACGGCATGATGGCACGAGGTTTTGGGCGCATCGTCAACATCACCTCCAGCGCCGTCAAGTCACCGGTCGATGGCCTGGGCTTGTCCAATGGCGCGCGCAGTGGGTTGACGGGCTTCGTGGCGGGCCTGGCGCGCACCACCGTGGCACAAGGCGTGACGATCAACAACCTCTTGCCGGGCACCTTTGATACGGCGCGTTTGGCGGGTAACTTTGCGGCCCAAGCCGCACGCCAGGGCATCACGGCCGAACAGGCCATCGCCGCGCGTTTGGCCAAGCACCCAGCCCACCGCTTTGGCCGTCCCGATGAGCTGGGCAACACTTGCGCCTATTTGTGCAGCGTGCATGCCGGTTACATCAATGGGCAGAACATATTGCTCGACGGCGGTTCCTTCCCCGGCGTCTTTTGACAGGCCGTTGGCCCATAACAAATTTTTTCAGGACACTTGAACATGACGTTTCACATGAACATTGGCATTGTGGGTGCTGGCATTGGCGGCTTGACGGCGGCCATCGCCTTGCGTGCCCAAGGTCACACCGTTACGGTTTATGAGCAGGCTGGGCAATTCATGCGTGTGGGCGCGGACATCAACCTCACGCCCAATGCGGTGCGTGCCCTCGATGGTCTGGGTGATGCGGTGGCGCAAGGCATTCGTGCCAGCGGGGCACGCCCGACTTTTCGGATCAGTCGTGATTGGGACACTGGGCTGGAGACCTCGCGCCTGCCCATGGGCGATACAGCCGAGCAGCGTTACGGCGCGCCGCAGCTGACGATTCACCGCGCCGATGTGCTGGCGGTGATGGCCAATGCTGTGCCCGCCGATTGCGTCGTGTTTTCCAAGCGCCTGCGCAGCCTGAGCCAAAGTGATGCGGGTGTGCAATTGGTGTTCGAAGACGGGGGGCAAGCATCGCATGATGTCGTGTTGGGTGCCGATGGCATCCACTCCAAGGTACGCACAGCTTTGTTTGGGGAAGAGCAACCCCGCTTTACAGGGGTGGTGTCTTTTCGCGCCGTGGTGCCCACCGACAAGGTCCGGCAGGTGCCCGAGATCGAAGCTTTTACCAAGTGGTGGGGCCCCAACCCACAAAGCCAGATCGTGACTTTTCCGCTCAATCGCGGTCAGGACACCTTCATTTTTGCCACCACGGGGCAAGACTCCTGGAATGAAGAATCCTGGACGAGTCCGGGCGATGTGAACGAGTTGCGCAGTTTCTACCGCGACTACCACCCGCATGCGCGTGCGCTGCTGGACGCTTGTGACAGCGTGCTCAAAAGTGCTTTGTACGAGCGTGAACCCCTGCCGCAATGGTCGGTGGGCCGTGTGACTCTGTTGGGTGATGCCTGCCACCCCATGTTGCCCTTCATGGCGCAAGGCGCGGGCATGTCCATCGAAGACGGTGTGGTGGTGGCGCGTTGCCTGGCACAGGCGCAGCAATTGGATGATGTCGCGCCGGCTTTACAGAGTTACGCAGCAGCCCGACAGGCACGCACCGCTGAAATTCAGATCGGCTCTCGCGGCAACCAATGGATGAAAACCCAGGGCAATGCCGATGGTGTTTATGGGTACGATGCGTGGGCGGTGCCTGTATCGGCCTGACGAGCGTATGCCCCTGTCTGTGAGCGCCTGCGCGCTCAGAGGTCCAGCACCAAACGCTCGCTTTTGCAACCCGAGACGCACACCATCATGACCTGGTTGCTGGCTTGCTCGGAAGTACTCAGAACCATGTCCCGGTGATCGGGTGTGCCTTCCAGCACACGGGTTTCGCAGGAGCCGCAAATGCCTTCTTCGCAGCTGAAGGGCACATTGACTTTCAGTGTCAGCAGTTGTTTGTGCACAGACGTGTCCGCCGTGACTTCAAAAGTTTTTTGGCTCTTGCGCAGCTCAACGGTGAATTGTTGGCGCGCATCGTTTGCAGCCTTCACCTCGACCGCCGCAAATCGCTCGATGTGCGCGTTGGCGTAAGTCAGTTCGGTGCAGGTTTTTTCGAATGCATCGAGCATCTGGGCCGGGCCACAAGCGTAGTAATGGGTGTTGCCCTGGGGGCTGCGCTGGGCCAACAAGGCTTTCAAGTCCGGGGGCCCGCCAGCTTCGTTGTCGAAATGCCAATACACCGGAC
>JBIKHW010000085.1:0-10331 GCA_044361935.1 Limnohabitans sp.
TTCATGTGAATTTATTGGAGAACCTATGCTCAATCGTCGACATTTCTTAGGCACAGGCCTTGCGGGTGCAAGCGCCTTGACCTTTTCTTCCGTTTGGTCACAAAACACCCCACAGTTCGGTGCACCCGAATTGCCATCGGTCGGCTTCCGGCGCATGAAGTTGGGCACGATGGAGGTCATCGCCTTGAACGATGGTGCCGTTCGACGCCCTCTGGGCCAGGAGTTCGTGCCTGCCGTGCCGCTGGACCAGGTTAAGGCCTTGCTGGCCTCACAAAATCTGCCCACCGACTACATCGATGTGCCTTACACCCCGTTCTTGTTGATCAATGGCAACCAGCGCTATTTGTTTGACACCGGCTTCGCCGACAATGGTCCGCCCACCACGGGCAAGCTGCTGGGCAACTTGGCCGCTGCGGGTTTCAAGCCGGATGACATCAACAACGTGGTGCTCAGCCACTTTCATGGCGACCACATCAATGGCTTGCGCTTCAAAAACGGCAACCTGGTCTATCCGAATGCCCGCGTGCATGTGCCAGCACCCGAGCACGCCTTCTGGACGGACGAGGCCCGCATTGCCGCTGCGCCCGCTCAGATGCAGGGTGCTTTTGCCGGTGTCAAGCGTGCGCTGAATGGCTTGACTACGGACCAGTTGGTCAAGTTCGAGCCGGGCACCCAAGTGGCCCCTGGTATCCAGTCGGTCGCCGCCTTTGGCCACACCCCGGGTCACACCTTGTTCACGGTGCGCTCCGAGGCCCAGTCCTTTGCCTACGTGGCCGACATCACCAACGTGCCGTCCTTGTTTGCCCGCAACCCCGACTGGGCCGTGCTCTTTGACATGAACCCAGACATGGCCCGTCAAACACGACGCAAGATCTTTGACATGCTGGTCAAGGAAAAAATGGTGGCCGGTGGTTTCCACTTTCCCTTCCCGGCTTTTGGCTCCATCACGCCCTCGGGCAATGGTTACCAGTTTGTCCCGATGGCCTGATTCACTACACCAGCCCTACATCAACAAAGCCCGGACCTGATAGTCCGGGCTTTTTTGTGTCCGTTTTGGACAGTGGCATGCCGGGCGCTTGGCTACGATGTCCACTGTGTTCAGCGGCAAGACCCCCAAGGGTCTTCGTATTCCCAGTTTTTTCGAGACCATGACATGAAATTCTCCACCCTGGGCAAAAGCCCCCTAAAAGTGTCCCGCCTGTGCCTGGGTACCATGATGTTCGGTGACCAGACACCGCTCGAAGATGCACGAACGATGGTGGCCGATGCGCAAGAAAAGGGCTGCAATTTCATCGACACCGCCGACGTTTACACGCTGGGGAAATCCGAAGAGATCGTCGGCCAGGCGCTCAAGGGGCAGCGCCACCGCTGGGTTCTGGCCAGCAAGGTGGGCAACGCCATGTCGGACCTGCCCAACCACCAGGCTTATTCGCGCAGCTGGATGCTGCGGGCTTGCGAAGACAGCTTGCGCCGACTGGCCACCGACCACCTGGACATTTATTACCTGCACCGTGACTACAACGGCATGAACCTGGAAGAGCCACTGCGGGCCATCGAAGCCTTGCTGCGTGACGGCAAGATCCGCTATTGGGGCGTTTCCAACTTCCGGGGCTGGCGCATTGCCGAGCTGGTCAACATGGCCCGCCGGCTGAACATGCCCGGGCCTGTGGTGTGCCAGCCTTATTACAACTTGCTCAACCGCTTGCCCGAGGTGGAAATTCTGGAGGCCTGCGGGCACTACGGCCTGGGCGTGGTGCCCTACAGCCCGATTGCACGCGGCGTGCTCACGGGCAAATATGCACCAGGCCAGACGCCCGCAGAGGGCAGCCGTGCTGCGCGTGGAGACAAGCGCATTCTGGAGACCGAGTTCCGCGAAGAGTCGCTGCAAATAGCGCAAACGCTGCGCCAGCATTGCGAGCGCAAGGGCGTGTCACTGGCGCACTTTGCCACCGCTTGGGTGCTGGCCAATCGCCATGTGAGCGCGGTCATTGCTGGCCCCCGCACTCTTGCACAGTGGCAAGACTACGCAGGTGCTTTGGAAGTGACCATCACCGCCGAAGACGAAGCCTTGGTCAACAGCCTGGTGGTCCCCGGACACCCATCCACGCCGGGGTACAACGACCCTTCTTACCCCTTGAACGGGCGCTGAAATTCGCGTGTTTGTTTTCCTCTGGCTGTCGAAGTGGGCATTGGGAGGAAAAGGGATTCATTGACAAACTCCTTGATTTTTGTACAGTCTGTACGGAAATCAAGGAGTTGACCATGTCAGACACCCCGCAATACGGACTCGAACAAGCCCGGGCGCAGCTGCCACTGATCGCCTCGGAGGCGGTGGCGGGCTACACCAGTGTGATCACGCGCCATGGCAAACCGGTGGCGGTGGTGGTGCCGGTTGAGCAGTGGCGTGATCAACAGGTTCGCGCATTGAAGCAAGGCGGTGTTTTGGCCTTGCGGGGTTCGGGCCGAGGCTTGTGGCCGGAGGGGGCGGCCCCGTCAGTGGCCCAGCTGCGTGATGAGTGGGCTTGAGCGGTGGTGACCCGTGGCCGTGCTTCGGCGTCGCTGTGGGGCGGTCTGAGCGAGGGCGTCACCGTGCTCGTGGACACCTCGCCCTGGATTTACCTGCTCGAAGACCATGCCGAATTCGCGTCCCGTTTTTTGGGTTTGTTTGAAGCCGCAGAGCGCGGCCAGATTCAACTGGCCTTGAGCACCGTGACCTTGGCCGAAGTGCTGACCGGGCCTTTCAAGGCGGGCCAAACGGCATTGGCCAAACGCTATGAGACGGCTCTGGGCGCTTACCAGGTGGTGCCTTTGTCGGCGGCGGTGGCCAGTCTGGCGGCCCAGTTGCGGGTGCAATACCGCCTCAAGCTGCCCGATGCGGTGCAGCTGGCTTCGGCTCTGGAAATTGGCGCCGCAGCCCTGGTCACGCATGATCGGGATTTTTCTGCGGTTGAGGGCTTGCCGGTTTTGATGGGTCCTTAAATCACGTTCATGCCTCGCAGTGGCTGAGATTCGAAATTGGGGCATCACGCACAATCCAAGCATGACAAACATGGCGCACAAACAGGTGTTGATTGCAGGCGGCGGCATTGGCGGCCTGGCGGCTGCTGTGGCGTGTGCGCAGCAGGGCTTGTCGGTGCAGTTGCTCGAGCGCGCAGCGCAGCTGAGCGAGGTGGGCGCGGGCATTCAGGTCGGGCCGAATGTGACGCGCATCTTGCGGGCCTGGGGCTTGGGTGATGCGCTGGCGCAGGTAGCGGCTTTCCCCAAGCAGCTGCAAGCGCGCGATGCGCAAACCGGGCAGGTGCTGGGCACCTTGCCCTTGGGCGAGCGGGCGCAGGCACGGTATGGAGCGCCTTACGCCACCATTCACCGGGCGGATTTGCAGGGCTTGTTGCACCGGGCGGCCCAAAGCGCTGGGGTGGACATGCTGCTTGGGCAGACCGTGCAAGGCTGGCAGGACAGCGAAGCGGCTTTGCAAGTGAACACGGTGCAAGGCCTGAGCTTTCAGGCCAGCGCCTTGGTCGGTGCCGACGGCGTGTGGAGCGCGGTGCGCCAGCAGTTGCTGGGCGATGCCCCGGCGCGCTTTACCGGGCACCTGGCGTATCGGGCGCTCGTGGCGCAGGCCGATTTGCCTGCGCACTTGCGCAGCGAGCAGGTGACTGTGTGGATGGGGCCGCGACTGCATGTGGTGCATTACCCGGTGCGCAGTGGGCAATGGCTCAATTTGGTGGCCATCGTGCACGGCGCCAAATCCGAGCAATCCCAAGATTGGGACCAGGCCGGGCACACCCAGGCGTTGATGCAGGCCATGGGCGCGGTGGGTGCGGATTTGCACGAACGTTTGGCATCGGTGCCCGCCTGGCGGCAGTGGGCGCTGCACGACCGAGCGCCCTTGAGCGGGGCCAGCGACATGGCGCAAGGCCGCGTGGCTTTGCTGGGGGATGCGGCGCACCCTATGCGGCCGTATTTGGCGCAAGGCGCAGGCATGGCCATCGAAGACGCACAGGCCTTGGCCCAGTGCCTGAGCGCAGGTAAGGCGACGGTAGCCGAGCAGCTGCAGGCTTATGCCGAGCAGCGATGGGCGCGCAACGCCCGCGTGCAAGCGCGGGCTATGCGCAACGGCCGTATCTTTCACGCCCAAGGCGCAATGGCGCTGGGGCGCAATTTGTCGATGCGGCTCATGGGCGGGCGGGTGATGGATGTGCCTTGGTTGTATGGGGGTGGGCCTTTGCAAGCGGTTGTTTGAAACAGGCACCTGAAAACGTTCGCCTTCCGCTGTACATTCGCTGGCCCGTATTCAGTTCCGTTCACAACCTTTAAAACGCTAGCTCATGCCATTTCTTTTTTCCATCAAACGCCGAGGTCAGCGCTTGAAATCCTTGTCCATCACTGTCCTCGCCGTCTCTTTGAGCGTTCTTGGGTCCGCACCCACCGCCTGGGCGCAAAGCACCGATTTGTCGGCCTGCATGGCCGAGTTGCGCCCGGCTGCACGCAACGGCAAAGTGAGCGACGCCACCTGGGCGCGTCACACGGCCGGCTTGCAGGCCGACTTCAGCGTGATTGAAAAGCTGAACTTTCAGCCCGAATTTCGCATGCCCATTTGGGACTACATGTCGGCCTTGGTGGACGAGGAGCGTGTGGCCGATGGCCAGGCCCGTCTGACTGAACACCGCCAGGCACTCGAACGCGCCGAGCAACGTTTTGGTGTGGATGCGGCCACGGTGGTCGCGGTCTGGGGCGTGGAGAGCAATTTTGGTCAGACCTTTGGCAAATACCCGCTGGTGCAGGCGCTGGGCACGCTGTCGTGTCACGGGCGGCGGCAAAGTTATTTCCGGGGAGAGTTTTTCTCGGCGTTGCGCATTTTGCAGGCGGGCCACATCGCGCCCGAGCGCTTGGTGGGCTCGTGGGCGGGGGCCTTTGGCCACACCCAGTTCATGCCCAGCACCTTTGAGCGCCTGGCGGTGGACTTTGATGGCGACGGCCGCGCCGACCTGATGGACAGCAGCGTGGACGCGCTGGGTTCGACCGCCAACTTTTTGGCGCGTGCGGGTTGGCAAAGTGGCTTGCCTTGGGGCATTGAAGTCAAGCTGCCCGTTGGCATCTCTTTGGCAGGCGAGGGCCGCCGCAGCAAGCGCCCGGTGGCCGATTGGGCAGCGCGGGGCGTGCGCCGGGTGGACGGCTCGGCCTTGCCTGCCAGTCTCGGCTCGGTTGGTTTGCTGACGCTGGCGGGGGCCAATGGCCCCGCCTTTTTGGTCACGCGCAACTTTGACGCGCTCTACAGCTACAACGCGGCCGAGAGCTATGGCCTGGCCATTGCCCACCTGAGCGACCGCCTGCGTGGCGCGGGGCCCTTTGCCACGCCATGGCCCACCGATGACGCGGGCCTGTCACGCGCCGAGCGGCGCGAGTTGCAAGGCCTGCTGGTGATGCGCGGCCACGACATCGGCCCGATCGATGGCATGTTGGGCGACAAATCGCGCGAGGCGATCCGCGCCGAACAAAAGCGCTTAGGGCTAGACGCCAATGGCCGAGGCGGCCAGAAAGTTCTCAAGGCTTTGCGCGGCGGGTGATTCACCCGGGGGCTGAGCTCACACCTTGAGCGGCAAAGCCCTCAGTCTTTTGCCCGTCAAGGCAAACAGTGCGTTGCCCAAGGCCGGGGCCAGCGGCGGCACGGCCGGTTCACCCACGCCCGCCGGGTGGCGGGTGCTGGGCACGATGTGGGTTTCCACAACCGGCGCCTGGCTGAGCGTGACCATGGGGTAGCTCGGAAAGTTGCTTTGCTGCACCACGCCGCCCACGATGTCGATTTGGCCGAACAGCGCGGCGCTCAAGGCATAGACCACGCTGCTTTGCATTTGCTGGGCCACGGTGTCCGGATTGACCACGGTGCCGCAGTCGATGGCACAGACCACGCGGTGCACACGGATCTGGCCTTGCTCAACCGAAACCTCCGCGACTTGCGCCACGATGGAGCCGAAAGACTTGTGCAGCGCGATGCCCCGCGCACGGCCTGCGGGCAAAGCTTGGCCCCAGCCCGCTTTTTTGGCTGCGAGCTGCAGCACGGCTGCATAACGCGGGGCGTCTTTCAATAAGTTCAGGCGAAAGGCCAGCGGGTCTTGCTTGGTGGCCACAGCCAGTTCGTCGATGAAACTTTCTGAGAAGAAGGCGTTGTGTGAATGGCCCACTGAGCGCCAAAAACCCACAGGCACGCCCGACTTCGTGGCCACATGGCTCATGTGCTGGTTCAAAAAGCCGTAGGGCAGATCGAACAGGCCTTCCGACGCGGTTTTGTCGGGCATGTCGATGGGGCCCGACAGGTGTGGCGCGGCGCGTGCCATCCAGCGCGGGGTGATAGCGTCACCTGCCGACTTGATGCGCAAACTGCTGACTTCGCCTTGTGCATCGATGGACGCCTGGAACTTGGCCAGGTGCATCGGGCGGTAAAAGTCATGCGTCATGTCTTCTTCGCGCGACCAGACCAGCTGCACGGGCGCGCCCTTGCAGGCCATGGCCACTTGCACTGCCTGACCGATAAAGTCGACATCCAGCCTGCGGCCAAAACCGCCGCCCAGCAGAGTCACATGCACGGTGACTTGGTCTTCTTTGACGCCCGCCACCTTGGCGGCCACGGCACGCGCCATTTGCGGCACCTGTGTGGGCACCCACACTTCGACTTTGCCGTCTTTGACCTGTGCGGTGCAGTTCATCGGCTCCATGGTGGCGTGGGCCAAGTAGGGTGCTTGGTACAGCGCGTCGATGCGGCTGGCGGCGGTTTGCTCAGCTTTTAGCGGCAGGCCTTGCTCGTGGAAGGTGAAGCCGCTTTCGGTGTTCAGGGCATTGAGCAGATCGGCCTGGATGCGGGTGGTGTCTGCTGCACCTGCAGCAGCAGCGGGCCACTGCACTTTCACGGCTTGTGCGCCTTGGCGGGCCTGCCAGGTGTTGCTGGCCACGACGGCCAAACCGCCTGTGCCGCCGCCCCAAGCGTCCAGCGCCACCACCTGGCTCACGCCCGGCAGGGCCAGCGCGGCCTGGGTGTCCATGGGAGCGGCTGCGCCACCCAGCACCGGGTTCATGCGCACGGCAGCAAACAGCATGCCGGGCAAGCGCACGTCCATGCCGAACTGCGCCTGGCCCGTGACTTTGGCGGGGATGTCGTTGCGTGCAGCGCTTTGGCCGATCAGCTTCCAGTCCGCGCGGGCTTTGGGGGTGATGTTGGCCGGGGTGCTGCCTGCAGCGGCTGCACCCATTTGGCCGTAATGCGCCTTTTGACCCGAGGCGTGTTGCATCACGCCATCGCGCACGGTGATCTCGCTGGCGGGCACCTTCCAAGCGGTGGCCGCAGCTTGCACCAGGCTGGCGCGTGCGGTGGCGGCGGCCATGCGCAGCGGCTCCCACAGGTCGGCCACCGAAGATGATCCGCCTGTGGCATTGAGGCCCAACTCGCGGGCGATCTTGCCCACCATCCACTCGGCCAGTTTGATCTTGGCGGGTTTGTGTTCGCCCTCGCTGTCCAGCGGGTGGAAAGGCAGGCTGGCCACCAGCATGGCCACGTTGCCGTAAATGCTGTCGGCTCCGGCTTGCTCCAAGCGCACCCGGCCCAGCGGCACGTCCAGCTCTTCGGCCACCAGCATGGCCAAAGCGGTGTGCACGCCTTGGCCCATTTCGCTGCGCGGCATGGCCAACACCACGGCCCCATCGGCGGCGATTTTGATCCAGCCGTTCAGGGCCACATCGCCTTGCGTGGGCAGCATCAACTCAGGCGAGCCCAAGCGCGAGCGGGCGGGCATCGCGCCCCAGCCCACGACCAGTGCGCCGGTTGCGCCCAAGGCGCTCAAAATCCAGGTGCGGCGCTTCATGCGGCACCGCCTTTCTTCATGGCAGCCGCCGCCCGGTGGATGGCCGCCCGCACACGCTGGTAAGTGCCGCAGCGGCACAGGTTGGTCATGGCGGCGTCGATGTCGGCGTCGCTGGGGTTGGCGTTTTTGTCGAGCAGGGCAGCAGCGGCCATCAGCATGCCGCTTTGGCAGTAGCCGCATTGGGGCACTTGCTCGGTGATCCAGGCCACTTGCAAGGGGTGGGGCATTTCTGCCGTGCCCAAAGACTCGATGGTTTTGATCGCTTGGTTGGCCACCGCAGACACTGGCATCACGCAAGAGCGCACGGGCTGGCCGTCCACATGCACGGTGCAGGCCCCGCAAGCGGCAATGCCGCAGCCGAATTTGGTGCCGGTGAGGTTCAGTTCGTCGCGAAGTACCCACAGCAGGGGCATGCTCGGGTCGGAAGAAGAGGTGCGGCTTTGGCCGTTGATGTTCAGTTGCACGGTATTTAACCTGAAATTTTTCTTGGGACCGATATTAACTGCACAGGCATAAACCGCAGACCGCCAGAATTAAGTGACCCATGGTGCATGCTTTTGCATGATGGCGCTGAAAAGCTCAGAAGCTTCAAATTCCCCTAGCCACTGTGCCAATGCGGGCCAGGCTTGGGCGGCAAACCATGCAGGGTCGGTGTGGGCGAATTGCCGTACAAAGGGTGCAAGCGCCGCGTCTGCCAGGCCGAAGTGCTCGCCAGCCAACAAAGGCTGTGCGCGAAGCCGCGCATCCAGCGTGTGCAACCAAACTGCCGCTTCATCGCGCTCGGCCGCGCCGCTGTCTAGTCCTGAGCGGTTCGGGTATTTGTAGCGGTCCAGTTGCCGCTTGAAAGGCCCGTCGTTTTGCGCGATCAGGGCCAGCCCATCTGTCATATCCGCATCTGACGTAGGCAGCCAGCCCAGCGGGTCGTGCTGGCGCAGGGCCCACAGCATGATGTCCAGGCTCTGCTCCAGCACCTGGCCTCCCGCTGACTCGGGCAGCCACAGCACCGGCACTGTGCCTTTGGGTGACAAGGCCAGCAGGTGGGCGGGTTTGTTCTTCAGCACCACTTCGCGGTGTTCGTAAGCGATGCCGCTCACCTGCAGGGCGAGGCGTGCTCGCATGGCGTAAGGACAGCGGCGAAACGAGTACAAAACAGGCAAGGGTGCGGGCAGGGGGCTGGACAGGGTGTTGGGCATGATGGCAGTGTAAAACGCAGCCTATGTGCAAGACTGTTGCTAGTGTGCCAAGATAAGCTCCCTCTTATTTTTCTCAGACGGAGACCTTCCTTGAACAACGACCTGATCAACGATGCCCAAGCCCTTTTGGGTGGCCGTGTGGACTCCCCGGGCACCAACCGCCGCGTGGCCCTGCAAGCGGCCTTGGGTGTGGGCTATGCCGCTGCGGCCATGCCCATCCTGGCGCAGACCGCCATTAAAACTCCGGTGACGGGCTTGGTGACTGGCGAAGTGACCATCGATGTCAATGGTTTTAAGATGCCCGCTTACCGCAGCGCGCCTGCGGGCAAGACCGGTTTGCCGGTCGTGCTGGTGATCTCCGAGATTTTTGGCGTGCACGAATACATCGCCGACGTCACCCGCCGCCTGGCCCAAGCAGGATATCTGGCGATTGCCCCCGAATTATTTGTGCGCCAAGGTGACCCCAATGAGTACGGCGAAATTGCCAAACTGCAAGCCGAAATCATCTCTAAAGTGCCCGACGCGCAAGTCATGGGCGACCTGGATGCTTGCGTGGCCTGGGCCGCAGCCAACGGCGGCAACACCGACAAACTGGCCATCACCGGTTTTTGCTGGGGTGGACGCATCACTTGGCTGTATGCCGCGCACCAGCCTAAACTGAAGGCGGGCGTGGCCTGGTATGGCCGCCTGGTGGGCAATGCCACGGCGCAAACGCCTGCGCACCCCTTGGCCCTGGTGGGTCAGCTCAAGGCCCCGGTGCTGGGTTTGTATGGCGCGGCCGACACGGGCATCCCCCTTGACACGGTCGATAAGATGAAAGCAGAACTGGCCCAAGGCCCCGCAGCGGCCAAAGCCAGTGAATTTGTGGTTTATCCTGAGGCCCCGCATGCCTTCCATGCCGACTACCGCAGCAGCTTCCGAAAGGGACCTGCTGAAGACGGCTGGCAACGCTTGCTGGCCTGGCTCAAACGCAACGGCGTGGCCTGACATTGACTGCAGTGTCCACCTCTTGAGGTGGCGTTCTGAATACACAGCCCTTCGAGGCGAAGGCTTTAAAAACCGCTCTGTGGGGCGGTTTGTTTTGGGGTGCAAGGCACTCCGGGAAACATGATGACTTTATTGGCGATTTTGGTGGGCACTTTGGTGGCGGGCATTGGCAGCGTTTGGGTGGCGGCTTGGCTGAGTTTTGGCATTTTGAGCCGCTATACCCAGCACATGTTGAGTCTGGCCGCTGGGGCCTTGATGGCGACGTCGTTTTTGCACCTCTTGCCCGAGGCCTTCGAGA
>JBIKHW010000393.1:0-3147 GCA_044361935.1 Limnohabitans sp.
GCGGAATCACCGCTTTTTTGAAATTGGGAGAGATGACCTCCAGGCCCTCCACAGCCGACAAAACCGAGATGGCCGGGGTGATGACCCCATCACCATAAAAAAGACAGGTGCCAAAGATGCCCACCATCAAGAGCACCTTGCGCAGGCGCGGCTGGTCTTTGACCGACTGCGAGGCCAGGGCCAGCATCGCCACGAGCCCACCCTCGCCGTGGTTGTCAGCCCGCAGCACCAACACCACATACTTGACCGACACAATGGTGGTCAGGGTCCAGAAAAAGATAGAGAGGATACCGTAGACGTTGTCTGGCGTGAAAGGCACATGGCCAGAGCCGAAGACCTCTTTTAAAGCGTACAGCACGCTGGTGCCGATGTCGCCATAAACCACGCCAATGGCGCCCATGGTCAGGGCGGCGAGAGAAGATTTTGAGGATGACACAAAAAACAGCCCGATCAGGTCGGGCTTGAAAACCTGAAGGTTGACATTGTGCGCCTGTGCCGTTCAGCTGTCATGGCAGGTTCGCTCCAAATGTTGCGGTGCAGCAACTTTAGGGGCCCCTGACAGTTGGGTCAGTCGTAGACCTCGGCCTCAGGGTCGGTGGCTTCGAGCTCATAGCTGGCCGCCAACATGGCCAAGCGACCAATCACGCCATACATATAGAAGCGGTTGGGCACACTGGCGCCGGGTTTGACACCGGGCTGGGGCAGATGAGGCGTGTCAGCAAAGGCCAAAGGCACAAAGCTGGCCCCCGGGGCGTTCAAGTTCTCGTCCACGCCGCGCTCGGCGTGCACGCGGTAAAAACCGCCCACCACATAGCGGTCCATCATGTAGACCACCGGCTCGGCCACGGCGTCGTTGATGCGCTCGTTGGTCAACACACCTTCCTGAATGATCACGTCGTTGACGGTCTGGCCGTCCTTGATGACGTTCATCTTGTTGCGTGTCTTGCGGTTGAGTTGGTCCAGATCGGCCACGTCGCGCACCGTCATGATGCCCATGCCGTAGGTGCCGTTGTCGGCCTTCACCACCACAAACGGCTTTTCATTGATGCCGTATTCCTTGTATTTGCGCTTGATCTTGGTCAGCAGTGCATCCACATTGCTGCGCAGGCATTCCATGCCCGTACCCTCGGCAAAGTTCACATCGCCGCACTGACTGAACATAGGGTTGATGAGCCAAGGGTCAATGCCCAGCAGCTTGCCAAAGCGCTTGGCCACTTCTTCGTAGCTTTGGAAGTGCTTGGTCTTGCGGCGCACGCTCCAGCCTGCGTGCAGGGGCGGCAGCAAAAACTGCTCATGCAACTCTTCCAGAATGCCCGGAGCACCGGCCGACAGGTCGTTGTTGAGCAAGATGGTGCAGGGGTCAAAGTCCTTCAAACCCAAGCGGTGCTTGCTGCGCACCACAGGCTCGAGCGTCACGCTCTCGCCATTGGGCAGCTCGATGGTGGTGGCTTCTTTGATCTCGGGGTTGATCGAGCCCAGGCGCACATTCAGGCCAGCCATGTGGAAGATGCGCTGCAGCTGCGCCACATTGGTCAGGTAAAAGGTGTTGCGGGTGTGGTTTTCGGGAATGATCAGCAGGTTTTTGGCCTCAGGGCAGATCTTCTCGATGGCCGCCTGAGCCGCTTGCACAGCCAGGGGCAGCATTTCAGGCGTCAGGTTGTTCCAGCCGCCGGGGTACAGGTTGGTGTCGACCGGGGCCAGCTTGAAGCCCGCGTTGCGGATGTCCACCGAGGTGTAGAACGGCGGTGTGTGCTCCATCCACTCCAGGCGAAACCAGCGCTCGATCGCGGGCATGGAGTCGAGGATGCGTTGCTCCAGCTCATTGATGGGGCCGGTCAGGGCAGTGACGAGATGGGGAACCATGGGCATCCTTTATCGGGCAAAAACGGAACAAAACAGAAAATCATATGGGGCCGGTCTGCGCCATTGCAAGCGCATAGCGGACACAGTGCCATTTGGGGCAGCGCCTGTGCTCTGCCTGCGCGGCCGTCAGCCACGCACCTCGCCCTCGCCCAGCACGACGTACTTGAGTGAGGTCAGGCCTTCGATGCCCACCGGACCCCGGGCGTGAAATTTGTCGGTGCTGATGCCAATTTCGGCACCCAGCCCGTACTCAAAACCATCGGCAAAGCGGGTGCTGGCGTTGACCATGACGCTGGCCGAGTCCACCTCACGCAAAAAGCGCTGGGCGTGCATGTGGTCGCGGGTCAGGATGGCGTCGGTGTGGTGGCTGCTGTAGTGGTTGATGTGGGCAATCGCCTCATCCACACCCTCGACCACCTTGATGCTGATGATGGGCGCGAGGTACTCCTCGAACCAGTCCTGCTCGGTGGCGTCCTTGAGTGTGGCTTTGGCGACCTGACTCAATATCGCTTTGGCCTTGGGGCAGCAGCGCATCTCAACACCTTTGGCGGCGTAGATCGCGCCGATTTTGGGCAGGAATTCGGCCGCCACACCCCGCGCCACCAACAGGCTTTCGCTGGCATTGCAAGGGCTGTACTTTTGCGTCTTGGCGTTGTCGGCCACTTTGACGGCCATGTCCACGTCGCAGGGCTCGTCCACATAGGTGTGGCAATTGCCGTCCAAGTGCTTGATCACGGGCACCTTGGCCTCGGCGCTGATGCGCTCGATCAGGCCCTTGCCGCCACGCGGAATGACCACATCCACAAACTGCGGCATGGTGATGAGCTGGCCCACGGCCGCGCGGTCGGTGGTTTGCACCAGTTGCACGGCATTGACCGGCAGGCCGCTGTCGGTCAGGGCCTTTTGCACCAGACGGGCCAAGGCCTTGTTCGAATCAATGGCTTCGGAGCCACCGCGCAAGATGCAAGCATTGCCGCTTTTGATGGACAGGCTGGCCGCTTCGATGGTCACGTTGGGACGGCTCTCGAAAATCATGCCGAACACGCCAATCGGCACCCGCATCTGACCCACGCGGATGCCGCTGGGTACCTGCTTCATGCCGATGATTTCGCCAATCACATCGGGCATGGCCGCCAGTTGCTCGCAGCCTTGGGCGCAGGTCTCCAAAACCTTGGGGGTGAGTTTCAGGCGGTCCACCATGGGTTCGGCCAAGCCGGCAGCGCGGGCGCGTTCCAGGTCTTTGGAGTTGTCCAGCTGCAAGGCATCGGTGTTCTCGCGCAACAA
>JBIKHW010000086.1:0-10244 GCA_044361935.1 Limnohabitans sp.
TTTACCGCCGGCACGCCACTGCGGCGCATGCCGGTGGCGGGCGAGCCGAGTTTTCAGGTGGACCTGAACATTGTGGTGCCCGGCAGCTACGCCAGCGCCAAGCTCAAGGCCGAAAGCCTGGCGGAGCGCCTGACCCTGATGGGCCGCTTGTCCGACACGCAGTTGACCTTTGAAGACACCGCCGCTGGCACGCCCGGTGCACGCCTGAAAACACGCTTGACCATTGCAGCGGGGGCTTTTTGAGCAACACCCGCAGCACTTTGGCCGCGCCCGCTTTGTCGCTGGACGACGAAAAATTGCTGCAGCAATTGGCGGGCAGCGGTTTGCTGTCGCGCCAGCAAATCGACTACACCCGGCGCATTGGCCAGTCCATGGGCTATGGCGCGCCGCAGGTGCTGCGCTTGCTGCGCCTGGTCAGCGACTTTGACGTGGCCCGCGCTTTGGCCAGCTTGCATGGCCTGACCTATTGGCTGCCCGACCCGGTGCAGGTGGACCCGGACGCGCTGGCCCAAGTGCCTTTTGCCTTTGCCCGCCAGCACCGCATGCTGCCGGTGCGCAGCCAGGACGGTGTGCTGCACATAGCGGTGGACGACCCGACCGACCTGGACGCGCAGCAGCGGCTGAACCGCCATGTGTCGGGGCCGGTGGTGTTTTGGGTGTCGGCGCGGGGGGCATTGGCTGCGGCCATCGAGATGGCTTACCACTTTGCCTCGCACCCCAGCGCAGAAGAGTTGGCCTACGAGTTGGCGCGGGTGGGCGGTGAATTGGACGGCGGGCGTTTGGTGCGCTTGGCTTTGGCCGATGCGGTGGAGCGCGGGGCCAGCGATGTGCATTTTTCGCCCAGCGGGTTTGCCTTGTTGTTGTTTTACCGGGTCGACGGTGTGCTGCACCTGCACCATGTGCTGCCCAATGCCTTGCATGCGCGGGTGGCCTCGGCCATCAAGGTCGAGTCGGGCATGGACATTGCCGAGTCGCGCCGACCGCAAGACGGCAGTTTCTCGCTGAACTTGGTGGGTCAGGCGTTTGACCTTCGGGTGTCTTCCATGCCCACCACCCACGGAGAAAACCTGGTGGTGCGCATTTTGTCTTTGCGCGGCGACGTGTTGCCGCTGGACCAATCTGGGTTCTGGCCCGAACAGGTGGACCAGATCGCCCGCCTGATGCGCGCGCCCGACGGGATGGTGCTGTCTACCGGCCCCACGGGCAGTGGCAAGACCACGACTTTGTATGCGGGGCTGCGCTTGATCAATGCGCTGGAGCGCAACATCATGACCATCGAAGACCCGGTGGAGTACCACGTTCCGCTGTTGCGTCAAGTGCGCCTGAATGAAAAAGCGGGCATGACTTTCACAGCAGCCATCAAGGGTTTTTTGCGCCAAGACCCGGATGTGGTGCTGGTGGGCGAGATCCGCGACAGCGAGACCGCCACCATGGCGGTGCGGGCTTCGCAAACCGGGCATTTGGTGCCCGCCACCTTGCACACCAACGACGCGCTGAGCAGCATCAGCCGCTTGCGCGATTTGGGGGTGCCCTCTTATTTGCTGTCGGCCACTTTGCGTGGGGTCATTGGCCAGCGCTTGGTGCGCCGCCTGTGCACGGCTTGCCGCGCGCCTGTGGGCAACGGACGCTACCGTGCAGTGGGCTGCGAGCGCTGCGGCAGCACGGGTTACCGTGGCCGCCTGGCGGTGGGCGAGGTGCTGGTGGTGGACGATGCACTGCGCAGCCTGATCGACCAACAAGCCGGTGAAGCCGAGATGCGCAGCAGCTTGCATGCCCGGGGCTTTGTGCCCATGCGCGCTTGGGCGCAGCGCTTGGTGGATGTGGGCGTGACCGATCCCGAGGAAGTCAACCGTGTGTTTGGGGAGCTGGCCACATGAGGTTGTATTGGTACCAAGCCATGACCGCCGAGGGCGCCAGCGTGCGGGGTTCGGGCGAGCATGCGGACTTGAACGATCTGGTTCTGGCGCTGTCGGTCCAGGACCTGCAGCCTTACCGAGTTTGGTCTTTGCCGACGTGGCTGAACGTGTTGGTTTTGCGGCCCCTGAAACCGGCCGCCGTGACCGAATTTTGCTTGTTGATGTCAAACCATGTTCGGGCCGGTGCCGATTTGCGCATGGCTTTGGCCGAGGCGGCCAACAGCGCGTCCACTTCACGGCTGCGCATGTTGTGCGCACGGCTGAAACGGGCGGTGGAGCGGGGCGACACGCTGTCGCAGGCCATGGACCAGACCCGGGTGTTTCCACCCATGTTGAGCCAGTTGGCGGTGGTGGGCCAGGAAACCGGCCGCCTGGGTCCGATTTTGGCGTCTGCAGCGGCGCAGTTCGAGCAAATGCGGCAGTTGCGCAACGCGCTGATGCGCGCCTTGATTTACCCGGCCATTGTGCTGGCTGTGTTGACGGCAAGTGCCTTGTATTGGTTGTTGATGGTGTTGCCCCGAATGGCTACTTTGTTTGAGTCTTTGCGTGTGCAGTTGCCACCCACCACCGTGTGGGTGATGCAGGTGGCTGAGGCCCTGAAGGCCCATGCAGCATGGGTGCCGCTGGCCTTGGCTCTGGTGCTGATGGTGGTGGTGTTGCTGTTCAGGTGGCCTGCCATGAAGCCTGTTTTGCATGCGGTGTACTGGTGGTTGCCGGGTGTGCGCGAGATGGAGCGGGCGCGGGTTTACCACGCTTTTTTCAGCCACATGGGGGCCATGCAAGGCGCGGGCTTGACCTTGAGCCGGACTTTGACCGTGTTGATTCAGCAACCGCTGAACCAGTTTTTTGGCGGGCGCATCAGCGGCATTGGTTTGAACGCGGCGCGCGGTCAAACCTTGGCTGAAGGCCTGGGCAGCACGCGGGTGTTTGAGCGTTTTGCTTTGAGCTTGGTGCGGCTGGGGGAAAGAACGGGCACGCTGGACGAGCAAAGCCTGCGCCTGAGCGAGCATTACGCGCAAAAGCTCAAGCAACAGATTGAGACCGGCACACGCTTGTTCGAGCCGGTGCTTTTGCTGGTGCTGGCGGCGGTGCTGTTGTTGGTGGGCAGCACCATGCTGGGGCCGGTGTACGACTTGGCTGCACGCGCTTCTTCGGGGCTCCAGCCATGAGCCGTCCGTCTTCTCTTCGGGAGCGGGGTTTCTTGCTGCTGGAGTTGGCTTTGGCGCTGATCATCGTCGGCGGCTTGGCCGCTATGCTGATTCCTTTGTTCGCGCTGCATGGCAAGCTCGACAGCGCGCGCCTGGATGTGCTGTCCATGCAGCAGGCCCGCGATGCTTTGGTGAGGCAAGCGGTGGTGGGTTTGGGTTTGCCGGGGCCGATCCGCTTTTTGGAGGCCGATGCGGGTACTTCTGGCACGGCCGCCAGCCATGTGGAGTTGAGCGCAACGCTGGAGGTACTGGGCTTGGGCAGGCCCGGCGCTTTGCCTGGGCAAGTACTGGGGGTGCCGACGGTGTCGCCTTTACAAACCGCTTACTGGTACGACGTGCAGCCCGCTTTGCGTGCCGATTCGGCCACGGCTTTTTATCCGGTGGTGGAACAGGTCGGGGGCGTTTGGACGTTCAAGTCCATCGTGAATCAGTTCGATCCGGACGTGAACACCAACATATCAACAGGTGGCGTGCGCACCCAGTTGTGCCGCAATCTCAACACCTTGCAGGACATTGAGCAAAAGATTCGGGTCTACACATCGGCGTCCGGCACGGACTACGTGCGTGACCACATCAATGTGACCTTGCCGCGCATCTGGGCCAAGGACTACGAGAGTAATTTCTCGTGGACTTCTGTCTTGGGTTATTCCACGACCGCCACAGCCACGGTGGATGCGGTGTTCGAAAATTCTTCTGCAGCAGCCTTTGTGGTGGTTCGCCGCTTGCCGCCAGCCCAGCGGCGTCTGGATCGCCAAAATGCGGTGTACCAGCAGTTGGGCACCACTGGACTGGACCCGCAATACAGCAGTTACAGCGCATCGGTTTACCCTGCTTTGGCGGGTGAACGCGGATTTCGTGTGTATGAAAACCCTTTGACGGCCGCTGTGGACAACGCCACCACGGACATCAGGGATTACGACGGTCGGGTGCAATCCGTGTCCTTGAGTGAGCTGGCCTACAGCTTGCGCCAATCCGGTTTGTGCAGCACAACCGCTGAAACCTGCATGGCAAACCAATCGTTTGTGCGCTTTGCCAATTACGTCTACTCCGCTCCGTTGACCGGCAGCGCAGTGGGCATGACGCTGCGCTGGGAGTTGATGACCAAAGACGCTGTGAGTGATGTGTACACCGTGCTGCAGTCGGGTGACATCAGCAACGGCAGCACTTCGACCGGGGTGTGCCTGGACGCGTTCAATACCGCTGTGGTGAGTGATCCTGCCAACCGCTACTTGCGGGTGTCCTTCATCAGCCCCATGGGTTCGGTGGGTTATGCCGATGGTGGGAACTACTGGTACCGCAGCGCCGTGCTGGTGGACCCTGACTCCACCAAAGCAGCCACTGCTGCCGACAGCGGCGTGACGCGCTGGCTCAATCTGACTGCGCTGTCGGCGGCCTTGGCAGGGCAAACAGTGACGGTGACCTGCACAGGATCACACACCTTGCTGGCCAGCAATGAGCTCAACCGGGCGGGTGCTTCGTTGCCCGCTTGTGCCGTCACGCAATCGCCCTGAACCAAGGAGTGAAACCCATGTCTTTGTCTTTCCATTCCAAAACCGTGATGTGGCTGACGCTGTCGTCGAGCTTGCTGTGCGTGGGCATTTACGCGGCCCTGACCGGGCAGAAGGCCTTGGCGTTTTCAGAGGCGCAGGGTTTGGCCCTGGACAAGACCCGCAGGGAATTGGTCCAAAGCCGTGAGCGGGCCGAAACCTACAGCAGTTTGATTGATCGCATTGGTTGGCGCCCAGGCCAGGCTTTGCGGCACGAAACCATCAACACCAGCGCCACCATCGCGGGCCACGAGAGGGACCGCCTGAACGACATTTTGCAAGCCAACCATGTGGGCAAGGGGCAGTTTTTTCTGCGCTCTTTGAGCATCGAAACCGTGCGCAGCCCAGCCTCCACCGAGCCGTCCCTCAAGGTCACCGTCAAAGGCGACAACATTTTGGTGCTGGACCGGCCATGAAACCTTTTTTGCCTTTCTTGCTGGTGCCTGCGCTGAGTCTGTGTGGTTGGGGAGTTTCCTTGTATGGGTCGACACCCGACAAGCTTGCCTTGCCCACCGTGCTGGCCCTGGATGCGCCGCCTGCCTTGGGCGTGGTGATTCCTGCCAACGACGCACAAGGCCCCGTGCGGGTGCCGGTCGACGTGTTGCTGCCTCCAGTGGTGCGCGCCGCCCCAGTGAAAACGCGGCCTGTTGTGGTGCCGCACGAGTTGCCCAAAGTGGCGGCCATTTTGGTGGATGGGCCACGCAAAGTGGCTCAGATCCATGGCGCTGCCTTGATGGTGGGCGAAAGCCACGGCCTGTACCGGGTCGTGGCCATTGAAAACCACCGCGTGCAGTTTGATCACCCCGGCCTGCCTCAAAAGGCTTGGGTCGAGGTGCTGGACCGATGAAACAAAGACCGACCATGAACATGCCTGTCAGTTCTCCTTTGCCACCGCACCGCTGGGTGTTGTTGACCGTTTCGGTGTCGGCCCTGGTGGCCTGCGCGCCCATGAACAAGGCCTTGCCGGGCTCGGAAGCCATTCCGCCCTCGGCCTATGCCCCGGTAGACCGCCAGTTGAAAGAAAAAAATGCTTTGTTGCCCAGCACCGAGGCGGCCTTGCCACTGACTCAGCGCCTTCCCGCTTTTGACAGCAGCCTGGACACCGGCACGGGACAGCCGAAGTTGTATTCGTTCAAGGCACGGCAATTGCCATTGCGCGATGCGCTGGGTTTGTTGGCCAAGGCGCATGGCCTGAACATCGTGGCCGACCCGGACGTCATGGGCACCATCACGGCAGACTTCCAGAATGTGCCTTTGTCCAAGGCCTTTGACATTTTGTTGTCCAGCCTGGGCTATTCCTGGGAGGATGACCAGGGTGTGATCCGCGTGCATTCGAGCATCACGCGCACCTTCGAGGTGGATTACATCCAGGCCAAGCGGTCAACGGGTGCTGCGGGCGCAGGGGGTGGCGACAGCGCCGCTTTTTGGCAAGAGTTCGAGACCCAGATCCGCTCGCTGCTCTCGCGCAAGGGGACTTTGACCGTGAACCGCTTGACCGGCACGGTGATGGTGAGCGACTTACCGACCCGCGTGGAAAACGTCAGCCGTTTTATTGGGCTGATGCGCGAGGGCATGTACCGCCAGGTCGACATCGAGGTGCGCATCGTGGAAGTCACCCTGAGTGACAACTTCGCGCTGGGCTTGGATTGGACACGGTTTCAGCAGGTGTCAGGGCGAGACAATTCGATCGCCTTCAACTCCCGCATCAATTCACCACAGGGCGTCAGCGCATTGCCCAGCACGATGACCTTGCGCATGAACAACCCTGCCAGCTACACCTCGCTGATCGATGCATTGAGTGAGCAAGGCGATGTGCGCATGGTGTCGCAGCCCCGCATTCGCATCATGAACAACCAGACGGCGCGTGTGAAGTCGGGTACCGACAACACATTTTTTGTTCGTTCTTCCAACCGTGTGATCCAGAACTCCGGAGGGGTTCTGGAGACCGTCAATGAGCAGCCACAAACCGTGAGTCTGGGCGTCACCCTGAGTGTGACACCTCAAATTTCGGGTGATGGCTGGGCCATGCTCAACATCACCCCCAGTGTGACCCGCTTGATCGGCACGGCTGTCTCGCCACGCGGTGACAGCACAGCCCCGATTTTGGATGTGAGCGAGGCCACCACCATGGTGCGGGTGCGCAGCGGTGAGTTGGTCATTCTGGGTGGCTTGATTCAGGAAGAAACCAGCGACACCAACCGGCGTGTGCCTGGATTGGGGGATGTGCCAGTGTTTGGCAATGCCTTCAAGAGCACGTACAAGGCAGGTCGGCGCAAAGAGCTGGTGATTTTTCTGGCCCCCACGATCCAGCCGGGTCAGTGAACCAGGAGTGACATGTCACCCAACCCTTTGATGGATGGCTACCGATTTCTCGGATTCGAAAGCGTGCCGTTTTCGATCACGCCCGATACGACGCTGTTTTTCCCGGATGGCCAGCATGTGTCGGCGTTCAACCAGATCCGCCATGCCTGCATGCACGGCATGCTGGCGGTGCTGACGGGGGAAATCGGGCTTGGCAAAACCTTGGTGATCCGACTCGTGCTGCGCAATTTGCCCGAGCAGGTCAAGGTGGCCTATTTGATCAACCCCTTGCTGGACTCACGGGAGTTGTTGCGCGAGATTTACACCAAGTTCAGCGATGAGCCACCGGTCAGCGACATGCCTGCGTCGGATATGCATGCGGCCTTGTTGCAGCAGGTGCTGATGGGAACTGCCTTGGGCCACCACTACGCGGTGATTGTGGACGAGGCGCATCGCTTGCAGCCCGAGTCGCTGGAGGTTTTGCGCTTGCTGTCGAACCTGGAAACCGAACAGCAAAAGTTGATCAGTCTGGTTCTGGTGGGCCAGCCAGAGCTGGAGCGCACCTTGATGCTGCGGGCCATGCGGCCCTTGCGCGAGCGCATCGGTGTTTGGCTCAAGCTGGTGCCTTTGAGCCGCATTGAAATGAACGCCTACATTCACCACCGCATTCGGCTGACGCACCAGAACGGTCGCTTTGAATTCACGCCCATGGCCCTGTGGCATTTGCACTGGCGCACGGGTGGTGTGCCGCGCCGGGTCAATTACGCTTGCGAAAAAGCTTTGTTGCTGGCTTATGCGAAGGGTCAAAAGCGGGTGAACTGGTCGTTGGCCCGTAAGGCGTGTCAAGAGTTTTCGAAGGCCTGGTCATGAGCGCACTGGATCAAGCCCTGCGTCAAATTGACCAGCAACGGCAATTGCGTGACAAAGTGCCCTCTCAGCAGGGGCTCATGTCAGAGTCTTATGCCCCTTTTGAACCTGCTCGGACCCGCTCGTCTTACTGGACCTCTGCCGCGCTGGTGGTTCTGAGTCTGGCTTTGGTGGGCACTTGGCTGGCCATGGCGGGCTGGTGGTCTGTACCACTGAAAACATTGGCGGACTGGCGCGCGGCGGGCAAGCCAGCAGTGGCTGTGGCTTTGCCATCAGCGCCTGTGTCCTCAGAGCCTGCACCCGCATTGCCGATTTTGGTAACTCCGACAACTGAGGCGGCTCCTTTGACCGTGCTGCCGACCGAACCTGGCAAGCCAGGGCTTGTGGACCCGGGCAACAAGTTCATTTACCCCGCCTGGCACAAAGGCGGTGACCGGCTGTGGGGTTGGGGCCTGTGGGAAGACGCTTCACGTTCGTGGCTCACGGGTTTGAAGACGCAAGAACCTCAGACCCAGATGATGCTGATTGCAGACCAACTCACCCAGTTGCAAGTCACCCGAAGGTACGCGGCCTGGTCGCCGCTGCTGCCGGTGGTGGCGCTGCCCAAATCGGGTGTGACCCAAAAGCGCTGGGTGTTGTTGGCCGTTCCAGCGGCCCATGACTTGGCGCGGGCTCAAGACTTGTTCCGGATTGCACAAGGCCAAGAGGCGACGGTGGAGCGCTGGACGCATTGGCAGAAAGTCTTGCGCATGAATGAGGGCAGCGATGGTGCGGCTGCCCCCTCACCGATCACATCCCCTGCATCTCGACCGGCTGTGCCCAGTGCTGCCGTCTTGGCCAACCCGCCTGCCTCTGCGCGAGTGATAGACAAGTCTGTAGCCAAGGCGCAAGGCGATTCACTGCCCAGTAGCCAGGCCCCAAGCGCACAGGAGTCAGCGCAGCTGAGCCGAACCGAGGCCGAGCGATTGCCCACTTCGGGCCCGGTGCCACCTGCAGCCAAAGCCATCGATGTCGATTACCAGCTGATCGAAAAAAGTTTGGCCCGTAGCGACCACCAAACCGCGCTGGATGCGGCGATCAAACTGGAAAAATACATCGGCGAAAACTGGCGAACCCAATACCTGGCCGGGGTTGCCCTGATGGGATTGAGCCGCTGGGAACCCGCCATCGCCGCGCTGAGCAAGGCGCTGGAGCTCAACCCCCGACATGCCACAGCGGCGCTTTATTTGTCGGTGGCTTTGCAAGAGCGTGGCGAACATGCACGCGCCATTCAGGTGCTGGGCAAAGCCTTGCAGCTGCAGCCCCTGTCACCCGAGCTGTGGCTCAACCAAGGGCACTCCCATCAGGCACTTGGCCAGAAAGTGGAGGCCCACAAGGCCTACAACCGCTTTTTGGAGCTGAGCTTGAACCGGCAAGATTTGGCGGTGCAACGGGTCTGGGTGCAAAACCGGCTGCAAAAGGACAACGGATGAACACGCGCCGCCCAACACCTCCAAAACGTCCAACACACCCCAAAAGCCCAATAGGCCAAAGGCTTCAACGCGGATTCACGCTGGTGGAAATCGCCGTGGTCATCGCTTTGCTGGGGGTGTTAACGGCAATCTCACTGAAGGCGCAAGAATTGGTCGAGCAATACCGGCAAACCCAGTTTGTCACCGGCGTGCGGGTCTTGCAGGCCAACCTGAATTCCTACAAAACCACCTACGGCCGTTGGCCCGGTGACTGCAACCGGGATGGTTTGGTGGACTATGTTTTTCTTGACGCCACCTTGCTGCTCAGCGACCTTTATGAATACGGCATTCCGAGCACTTTGAGTGCTGCCGCCGATGCCACGACCACTTATGCTTCCGGCCTGTTGTGTCCAGCCTCCACTTTGACGGCGTATGACCCGAACAACGTGCCTTTTAATGAACTCAAATGGGGCGGACAAACGCCCACCGGCGAGCCCAACCGCAAAGCGGCAAGTCACAGCATGGGTGGCTTTGCGTTTTTAGGGACTTTCAACATCAACCCCACTGTCGACTACAGCGAGGACCGCTTCAATGCCATCGTGTTGACCGAGGTGCCCATCGTGGCGGCACGCCGTTTGGCGGTGGCGATAGACGGCTCCGATGGCTCGGCGGCCAATTTGAACCGAGTCCGTCGCAGCGATGACCTGTTGACCTTTGAGGCCCTGTGGACTGCGGCCGATGAGACCGAGTTGAAACGGATCACGGTGGTTGTTTTTTTTGACCGAATTCCTCCTACATGACGAACTTGAAGCTTTCACCTCTTTTTTTTCTTGGCCAAGTTGACGCACTGACCTGTGCAAACCATCAGCGCCGTGTATTGCCCTCCAGGTTTTTGCTGCTTGGCGTGGCTTGCATGGTCCACGCGACGCTCAGCAGTGCACAGATACCCACCTT
>JBIKHW010000087.1:0-10242 GCA_044361935.1 Limnohabitans sp.
GTGCAGTACATGCTGGCCGGGCTCGGTGATCCGTTTGAGTCGTTTGCCATGGCGGGCGAAAATTTCGATGCCCAATTCTTCCTCCAGCTCGATGATGGCTTTGGACACACCGGGCTGCGAGGTGTGCAGGGCTTTGGCGGTTTCGGTCAGGTTGAGGTTGCGGCGGGCGGCTTCCTGGACGAAGCGGAATTGGTGCAGATTCATATGCTTATCGTTATATGGATGGTCTGCATTATGCTTTATAGGTCTGACTAGGCCATGCCAGCCGCGATATCGGCCATGAGAGCGATCATCGCGGGGTGCTCGCCAATGGCGGGCAACAGCTCGAACGACATTTGTGGGTAGGCGTCGGTCAGGCCGCGCACCAGTTCGGGCAGGTCCTCACGAGCGTGGCGGCCTACGCCCAAAAACATGGGCACGATGCGTACATGGACCACGCCTTGTTTCATCAACCCCTCCACGGTGCTGGGTAGGTCAGGCTCGGTCAGCTCCAAAAAGGCCACGGCCACGGGCAGACCGGCTTGTTGCGCCCGCATGTGATCGGCCACAGCGTCAATGGGCAACCGCCAAAGTGGGTCGCGCGAGCCGTGGGCGAACAAAATCACACCGCTGGCTGAAGTCTTGGGCTTTGTCATCGTCTTAAAACCATCCACCAAAAGGCCGCCAAAGAGACGGCGCTGTATATGAGTGCCGGAGCGGCCGAAGTCAGCAAGGGCTGCCAGTTCTGCAGGTTGCCAATGAAACTGAACACATTGTTGAGCAGCGAAAAGCTGATGCCCGCAAGCACCCCGGCAAACACGTGTCCGGCGATCTGGCCCGAGCGGAAGTGCAAATAAGCAAAGGGCAGGGCCAGCACCAGCATGACCAAGCAGCTCAAGGGGTAGAACACTTTTCGCCAGAACTCGATTTCGTAGCGCTGGGCATTTTGGTTGTTGGCAGACAGATGGCGCATATAGCCAAAAAGTTCCCAAGTGCTCATGCGGTCGGGGCTGAGCAAGGCGGCGGCCACCATGTCGGTGCTGATGCCGGTGGGCCAGGTTTTGCTGCCGAGCTTGACGGCGCTGAACTGCGCCGGGTTGGCGGTGCTGGGCATCAGGATGGATTTTTCTTCGACCTCGCTCAGCTGCCACAGCCCGGGCTGAATCTGGGCCTGTTTGGCTGTGGTGATGCTTAGCAATTGTCCTTTGTCGTTGAACGCGTGGATGCGCACGTCCTGCATCTGGCGGATGCCGTCAAAGCGGCGCACGTTCACCGCATATTGCCGATTTACTTGCTTTTCGCGCAGCCATGCCCCGGTTTGGCCGGTCGTCAATTGGCCTAAAAAGGGAGCTTTGATTTGCTGGGCTTGGCGCTCGGCCCAAGGGGCGGCGTAGTCACCTAAAAAGAAAGTGATGGTCACAAACACCAGACCCAGCTTGAGCAGTGAGGACAGCGCCATCCAGGGCTCCAGGCCCCCAGTGCGCAAGATGGTGAATTCGGAGCTTTGGGCCAGTCGCGCCATGACAAAGATGCTGCCAATGAGCACCGAGATGGGCAGCAGCTCGTACATGTGGTCTGGCGTTTTAAGCGCGATGAACAGCAGAGCGTGTTGTAACTGGTAACCCTGCGTAGCGTGACGCGACAGGGCCTGCAGCTCGTCGACGAGGTCAAAAAACAAAAACAAGGCCAAAAAGCCCAGGGCCACAAAGACCACAGCGCGGATGATTTCGCCGTAAAGCAACTGGCGCACGGTTTTCATGCGGCGGCCTCCTGCGGTGTGCGCACGGACGGGATCAGGTGCCGCCAGCTCCAGTTCATGTGGCGCAGTCCCAGCCATACCAGGGCCACGGCCAGCACGCCGCCATGCAGCAGCAACATGTAGGGCAGGGCGCCGATGCGGCCTGCACCGATCCAGTTCTGGCCCACGGTGAGGAGGTTGTAATAGGCCACGAACACAAATAAGGCCAAACCCAGGTGGTAACTGCGGCCCACCCGGGGGTTGACCGCAGACAGCGCCAAGGCCAGCAGGACCATGTTGATGGCGGTAAAAAGCAAGCCGATGCGCCAAGCCAGTTCGGCCCGGTTGGCGGGTGTGGGTTCTTCGATCAGGTCCCACGTGGTGCTTTGGCGGCTGTTGCGCACCGAACTCGGGGGTACGTAGTTGGCATCGATCAAGAGCTGGTAACGGTCAAATTGGGTCAGCCGGGTTTCGCCTGTGGCGAGATCGGTGAGCCATTGCTGGCCGTTTTCCAGAAACAGGAAACGGTCGGTGCCCACAAATTCGACCCGTCCGCGTGAGGCTGTGGTCACGCTTTCGAGCTGGCCGTCACGGCTGGAGACAAAGACGTTGTTGCCCGTGCGTTCGCCCGGGCTGTCTTTGTCAATGAAGAACACCCGGTTGCCCCCTGCCGACTCCTGGAATTGGCCAGGTGCAATGCGCTCGACATCGTTGCGTTTTTCAAAGCGTTGTCGTAGGTCCTGGATTTGCTGGTGGCTCCAGGGCCAGACAAACAAGGACAGCAGGGCAATGACCAGCAAGATCGGCCAGGCAAAGCGAAACAGGGGTTGGATGAACTGGCCCAGCCCCTGGCCACTGGAAAACCAGATCACCATTTCGCTTTCGCCATACATGCGTGACAAAGTGGCCACGCAGGCAATGAACAAGCTCAGTGTCATGATGGTGGTCATCTGCCCCAGCACGCTGAAACCCATGACGAGCATCACTTCGGACGGGTTGACGCTGCCCCGGCTGGCCTGACCCAGTGTGCGGATCAAGATGATGGTCATCACGATGGTCACCAAGATGACCAGCGTGGCGCCAAAATTGCGGGCCAAGTCTTTGCGTAATGAGGAATGGAATAACATTGGCGAAACAGGAAAACCCGAATTATGAACTTCGAATTTCAAAAGCTCTCGCTCTCTCATGCCATGACCGCTTCGGTGGACGCTTTGGTGGTGCTCTGGCCCAGCCATGTGCAACCCGAGTCGAAAGCGGTGGAGCCGGTCACCCGCCTGGTGGCCCAGGCCATCGCCCATGGTGACTTTGAACTCAAGGCTGGAGCCGTTCTGTCCTTGTACAGCCAGCCTGGCATTGCGGCGCGGCACGTGGTCGTTGCCTGCAGCGCAGACAACCTGCCCGGTCAAATTCGCAGCGCCATGCATGCCGCTTGGGGCGCACTTAAGGCCGGCAAGATCAAGCGCCTGGGGGTGCATGTGGTGGGCGAGGCTTCTGCCCAGGGCCTGCAATTGGCGCTCAGCAGCCTGGCCGATGCCAGCTACAGCTATACCACCACCCTGAGCAAGCCCAAGGCCCGCACGCTCAAACAGGTGCTGGTCAGCAGCACGCACGACAGCGTTGAACTGCGCCAGTCGGTGATCCACGCCCAAGCCTTGGTAGCTGGGGTAGAGTTGGCCAAGGAATGGGCCAACCGCCCGGCCAACCACGCCACACCCACACACCTGGCCGAGACGGCCAAAACCATCGCCTCGGGCCGCGCCTTCAAATGTGAGGTGTTGGGCCCCAAGGAAGTGGCCAAGCTTGGCATGGGCGCTTTCATGGCCGTGGCCCAAGGGGCGGCAGAGCCTTTGCGCTTCATTGTGATGCGCTATAACGGTGCAGCGTCCTCTCAAGCCCCGGTGGTGCTGGTGGGCAAGGGCATCACCTTTGATACGGGGGGGATATCCATCAAGCCTGCAGCCGAGATGGACGAGATGAAATATGACATGGGTGGAGCGGCCAGTGTGCTGGGTGTGTTCAAGGCGCTCGGTGTGCTCAAGCCCGCCATAAATGTGGTCGGCCTGATTCCGGCAACCGAAAACATGCCCGATGGCCTGGCTGTCAAGCCGGGCGATGTGGTCACCAGCATGAGTGGACAAACCATTGAAATTTTGAACACCGATGCCGAGGGCAGATTGGTGCTGTGCGATGCACTGACCTATGCGGAGCGCTTCAAGCCGCGGGCGGTCATCGACATCGCCACACTGACAGGCGCTTGCGTGATCGCTCTGGGCGCGGTGCGCACGGGGTTGTTTTCAAGCGACGACACGCTGGCCATTAAACTGCAGCAAGCCGGTGAGACCTCCGGTGACACCTGCTGGCGCATGCCATTGGATGACGACTATGCCGAGGGCCTGAAGTCGCGATTTGCCGATGTGGCCAACGTGGCCGGCAGGGCCGCAGGTTCGGTCACGGCGGCCAAATTTTTGCAGCGCTTCACCAAGAGCTTTGCCTGGGCGCACCTGGACATCGCAGGCACCGCTTGGCGCAGTGGCGCGGCCAAGGGCGCCACAGGTCGCCCAGTGGGTTTGCTTCTGCAGTATTTGCTGAGCGCTTCACAAGCGCCTGTAGCCTCAAAAATCGATACCCAGCCTATTGCATCAGACAAATCCAAGCCCAAAGCCGCAGACAAAGTCCTTGCCAAGGTCAAATCCAAGGCCAAGACCAGCGTTGCGGGCAAGGCTTGAGCTGCGCGGATGCCGCAAGCACTTTGTGCAAATGACCCGCATCGAGTTCCACTTCAACACCAGCGAGCGTTTGCTGCATACCTGCCGCTTGCTGCGCAAGGCGAGTGCACAAAACTTGCGCATCGCAGTCGTGGGCGCTTCCGCCACGCTCAAGCAACTCGATGCAGAGTTATGGCGCTTTCAGGATGTTTCCTTTATGGCGCATTGCACTGAACAAGACCCGCCCGAGGTGCAGCGGGCCTCGCCGGTGGCGCTGGGGCCAGACCCCCACGCATGGGGCATTGACGAGGTGTTGCTGAACTTGGGCGACGAGGTGCCGAAAGATTTTGATCGTTTTGCCCGTCTGATCGAAATCGTCTCTAATGACGATCATGGCCGAGCCCAAGCCCGAGTGCGCTGGAAGCACTACAAAAGTCTCGGTTACGAGCTCCAACAACACGACTTGTCCAAAGCGGCTGACACATGAATCAAGCTCAAACACCCGGTGCTGACCAAGCGGGAGAACCGGATCAGATTCCGACATTGACCCAGGACATGATTTTGAGCCAGGTGCCGCAGGCTGTGACTTTGGCTTTGGACGCCCGGGCTGCCGAAAAACGCGCCTTGATGGCCTTGTCTGAAGAACTGGTGCAAAACCTTCGCCCCGAAATTGAACGCATGACAGCTGATTTGGTGCAAAAAACCTTACAAAGTTTGTGGGACAAACGCGCCAGAAATTACTTGGATACTTGAGCTGTGACCAACCATTGATACGAGTTTTGGTTTTCCCTGAGTCACAAAAGGGCGTTTTTGCAGTATCTTCACGGCTTGCTTGATTGAAGCAAATTTATTTTTCGGAGTTTCTATGAAATTTACTGGTTCACGTTCTTTGACCGTGGTGTCTGTTGCTGTGGCAGCAATGGTGTTGGCTGCTTGCGGCAAAAAAGAAGTCGTATCGACCGAGCTGGTCGTCAAAATCGGTCACGTGGGTCCTGTCAGCGGTGCCATTGCCCACTTGGGCAAGGACAATGAAAACGGTGCCCGTATGGCCATTGAAGAGCTCAATGCTGCTGGCCTGAAGATTGGTGACAAAACTGCCAAGTTCGAGCTGTTGGCTGAGGACGACGCAGCCGATCCCAAACAAGGAACAGCCGCTGCGCAAAAACTGGTCGACGCCAAAGTCAACGGCGTGATTGGTCACCTGAACTCGGGCACCACCATCCCCGCTTCGCAGTTGTACAACGGCGCCGGCATCCCCCAGATCTCGCCTTCTGCCACCAACCCCAAGTACACCCGTCAAGGTTACGCTGGTGCCTTCCGCGTGGTGGCTGACGACGTCCACTTAGGTGGCACACTCGGCAAATACGCTGTGGAAACCCTTAAGGGTCAAAACATCGCCGTGATCGACGACCGTACCGCTTACGGCCAGGGCGTGGCTGAAGAATTCAAGAAAGCTGTAGAAGCTGCTGGCGGCAAGATTGTTGGTCACGAGTTCACCACCGACAAAGCCTCTGACTTCAACGCCATCTTGACCACCCTGAAGGCAAAGAAGCCTGACGTCGTGTTCTTTGGTGGCATGGACGCAGTTGCAGGCCCCATGCTGCGCCAGATGAAATCCTTGGGCATCAATGCCAAGTTCATGGGTGGCGACGGCATCTGCACGGCCGAGTTGGCCAAGTTGGCCGGTGACGCCATGAAAGATGACAGCGTGATCTGCGCTGAAGCTGGTGGCGTGGAAGGTGAGCAGAAAGTCGGCATGGACAAGTTCCGCGCAGACTTCAAGGCCAAGTACAACGCAGATGTGCAGGTTTATGCCCCTTATGTTTATGACGCCGTCAAGGTCATGGCGACTGCCATGGTCAACGCCGGTTCAGCCGACCCCGCCAAGTACTTACCTGCTTTGAAGAGCATCACTTACAAAGGCGTGACTGGTGACATCGCCTTTGACGAAAAAGGCGACATCAAAAACGGCGCTTTGACCTTGTACACCTACAAAGGTGGCGAGCGTTCACAGATCGCTGTGGTTCGCTGATCTGTTGGCCCTCCCGACCGGGAGGGCTTTGTTTCAAGCCCATGAAAACACTGAACTTGAAACGCACAGACGAAAAAAAGCCTGCACTTTGTGCAGGCTTTTTTGTTTTGGCGGAGCAGGCGGGATTCGAACCCGCGGTGGGCTATTAACCCACACACGCTTTCCAGGCGTGCGACTTAAACCACTCATCCACCGCTCCTAAGCCTTTGATTGTAGCAGTGGAAAAACGTGTTTTTGCCTTGTCTTGGCAAATCTTGTGTGTTGATGGTTCATCACTTTGGAACAGGTTTTTTGCCAATTTCTGATCTGCGTCGTTCAGCGGGGCCGTTTTGTCCTTAAACTTCGCCACTGTTTTCCATTCCTTTGACCTTTCTTTGGCGCACAGCCCCTCCAGCCCATGAAATTTCGCTTTCCCATCGTCATCATTGACGAAGATTACCGCTCCGAAAATACTTCGGGCTTGGGTATCCGCGCTTTGGCTGACGCCATCATTGCCGAGGGTTTCGAGGTTTTGGGGGTCACCAGTTACGGCGATTTGTCGCAGTTCGCGCAGCAGCAAAGCCGTGCCAGTGCGTTCATTTTGTCAATCGATGACGAAGAGTTTTCACCCGGGCCCGATTTGGACCCGGCCGTCATCAATTTGCGCGCCTTCATTGACGAAGTGCGCCGAAAAAATGCCGACGTGCCGATTTACATCTACGGCGAGACCAAGACTTCGCGCCATTTGCCCAACGACATCCTGCGCGAGTTGCATGGCTTCATCCACATGTTTGAAGACACGCCAGAGTTTGTGGCGCGACACATCATTCGTGAAGCCAAGAGTTACTTGGAGGGCGTGCAGCCGCCGTTTTTCAAAGCGCTGCTTGATTACGCAGAAGACGGTTCTTATTCGTGGCACTGCCCTGGTCACTCAGGGGGCGTCGCGTTCTTGAAGAGCCCCGTGGGTCAGATGTACCACCAGTTTTACGGCGAGAACATGCTGCGTGCCGACGTGTGCAACGCGGTGGAGGAGTTGGGCCAGCTGCTGGACCACAACGGAGCCATTGGCGAGAGCGAGCGCAATGCCGCACGCATTTTCAACGCCGACCATTGCTTCTTTGTGACCAACGGCACCAGCACCTCCAACAAAATCGTCTGGCACCACACCGTGGCCCCGGGAGACGTGGTGGTGGTGGACCGCAATTGCCACAAGTCCATCTTGCACGCGATCATCATGACTGGCGCCGTGCCTGTGTTCATGAAGCCCACGCGTAACCACTTTGGCATCATCGGCCCCATCCCCAAAAGCGAGTTCGAGCCTGCCGCCATCATGGCCAAGATCAAGGCCAACCCATTGCTCAAAGGTGTGGACCCGAAAAAGGTCAAGCCCCGTGTGATGACCCTGACCCAGTCCACCTATGACGGCGTGCTCTACAACACCGAAACCATCAAGACCATGCTCGACGGATACGTGGACAACCTGCACTTTGACGAAGCTTGGTTGCCGCACGCGGCTTTCCATCCTTTTTATGGCCCGTACCATGCGATGGGCAAAAAACGTGCGCGTCCCAAAGAGTCGATGGTCTACGCCACTCAGTCCATCCACAAACTGCTGGCCGGTATCAGCCAGGCCAGCCATGTGTTGGTGCAGGATGCGCAAAACACCAAGCTGGACCGCCCGCTGTTCAACGAGGCGTACCTGATGCACACCTCGACCAGTCCTCAGTACAGCATCATTGCGAGCTGCGACGTGGCCGCCGCCATGATGGAGCCGCCGGGCGGCACCGCTTTGGTGGAAGAGAGCATTGCAGAGGCCTTGGACTTTCGCCGAGCCATGCGCAAGGTGGATGAGGATTACGGCAAGGACTGGTGGTTCAAAGTTTGGGGACCGGAAAAGTTTGCCGACGAAGGCATTGGCCGCGCCGACGATTGGATCTTGCGCAATGACCCGCGCAAAAAAGCCAGCAAGTGGCACGGTTTCGGCCAGCAATTGGCCGACGGCTTCAATATGCTCGACCCCATCAAGTCGACCATCGTGACACCGGGCCTGAACCTCGACGGCAAGTTCGACAAGACTGGCATCCCCGCATCCATCGTCAGCAAGTTCCTCACTGAGCACGGCGTGGTGGTGGAGAAAACGGGTCTGTACAGCTTCTTCATCATGTTCACCATCGGCATCACCAAGGGCCGCTGGAACACGCTGCTCACGGCTTTGCAGCAGTTCAAGGACGAATACGCCAAGAACCAGCCCATGTGGAAAATCATGCCGGAGTTTTGCCAGAAGCACCCCCGCTACGAACGCATGGGTCTGCGTGATTTGTGCCAGCATGTGCACGAGATGTACGCCAAGTACGACATCGCCATCTTGACCACCGACATGTATCTGTCGGACCTGGCCCCAGCCATGCGTCCTTCAGACGCTTATGCGCACATTGCCCAACGCAAGACAGAGCGGGTGGAGATCGACCACCTGGAAGGCCGCATCACCGTGGGTTTGGTCACGCCGTACCCGCCGGGGATTCCGCTCTTGATTCCAGGCGAGGTTTTCAACAAGAAGATCGTCGATTACCTCAAGTTCGCGCGTGAGTTCAACGAGAAGTGCCCGGGCTTCGAAACCGACATCCATGGTTTGGTCGAGACCAAAGACGATGATGGCAAGAAGCGGTATTTTGCGGATTGCGTGAAAGTTTGATATCTATCGGGGGTGTGGCCTTGAAATTTCGGTTTCAAGGGGAGGGCAGGTGCGTTGGGGCCCTGTGCGGGGGCTCAGTGGCGCTTCGCTTTGCCACATCGCCCTCGAACAGGGCCCCAACGCACCTGCGGGGGAGAATAAAAAAAAGCGGCTTTCGCCGCTTTTTTCAATTCAAGGAGATGTTTGTTCTATCCCACTCTTCAAGGCAAGTGGCTAAGCGCGGTTGGTTGATCAAGCCCGAACGCCCGAGCAGTCCTGCAACCTTCATCTGGCCCATGGCCACACAAACATCCTCTGAGCCTGAGGTGAGGTGGGCGCTGAACCGGGCGATTTGGCGAGCGAAGCGAGTTATGAGCCCGGGCAGCGCCCGCCTCGCCTCAGGCGGTGTATGAAAAAGCAGGGACCAGGCTTTAGAAAGAGCAGTCCCAGACTTGCATCAAGCCGCAGCCGCTGGCTCAGCAATGCCACCGACCACTTGGCTGAAGCCGCCGTCCACATAGGTGATCTCGGCGGTTACACCCGCGGCCAAATCGCTCAGCATGAACGCCGCCACATTGCCCACGTCCTCAATGGTCACGTTGCGGCGAATGGGCGAAGCCTCGGCCACCACCGACAAAATCTTGCCAAAACCCTTGATGCCGCTGGCCGCCAGCGTCTTGATCGGACCGGCCGAAATGCCGTTGGCCCGCAAGCCCCGGTTCTGGCTGCCCAGTGACTCGGCCAGATAACGCACCGAAGCTTCCAAGCTCGCTTTGGCCAGGCCCATGGTGTTGTAGTTGGGGACTGTGCGAATCGCGCCCAGATAGGTCAGTGTCAGCACCGCCGACTTGTCGTTCAGGTAAGGCAAGGCCGCTTTGGCCATGGCGGGAAAGCTGTAGGCGCTGATGTCGTGGGCGATTTTGAAGCCCTCGCGCGACAAACCATCCAAGAAATCACCAGCAATCGCTTCGCGTGGCGCGTAGCCAATGGCATGCACAAAGCCGTCGAACTTGGGCCAGGTGGCAGACAGATCGGTGAACAGCTTTTCAATCTGCTCGTCGCTGCCCACATCACAATCAAAAATCAGCTTGGAGTCAAAATCGGCTGCGAATTCGGTGATGCGGTCCTTGAAGCGCTC